>CAZJNL010001075.1:0-2453 GCA_964546515.1 uncultured Oscillatoria sp. | reverse complement strand
TCCAACGTTCCAAAATTGAACCCTAATCGGTGAGAAATGCCTGCAATTGAGTGTGAAAACCTGGAAACGCCCTACGCTGCGTCGCTGAATCGTCCCATCCTCAATGGGATTGACTGCGCGATTGCGCAGGGCGAGTTTGTGGCGCTGCTGGGACTGAATGGGGCGGGAAAGTCCACCCTGCTGCGAGCCCTGGTGGGGCTGGTTCCGCTGCGGCGGGGGGAGATCCGGATTAATGGCGTGCCGGTGACTCCCCGCACCCTGGGGCGGATTCGCCGCGATGCCGGTTTGATATTTCAGGGAGGGGGGCTGGTGCGCCAGCTTTCCGCCCTGGATAATGTGCTGTGCGGGCGTTTGGGGGCGCTGTCCGCTTGGGAAACGCTGTGGGGGTTTGGCAAGGAAGACCGGCGGCGGGCGCTGGAGTTGCTGGCTGAGTTGGGGTTGAAAGACTTGGCTCACCAAAAAACCGGCTCCCTCAGCGGCGGACAGCAGCAGCGGGTGGCGATCGCACGGGCGCTGATGCGATCGCCTCAAATCCTTTTGGCAGATGAGCCGACCGCTGGGCTGGATGTGATGGGGATTAAGCAGGTGATGGAAATTTTCGCTCGGCTGCACCGGCAGGGGATGACGGTTGTGCTGGTGTTGCATGACTTGGCGCTCGCAGCCGCTTATGCGGAGCGAGCGATTGTCCTCGATGCCGGTCGGGTGGTTTATGATGGCCGGTGCGAGAATTTGTCGGAGCGATTTGCGCAATTGAGTCAGGCTTCTGTTTGATTTGAACCGCCAAGACGCAGAGGACGCCAAGGGAGTTTAAGAGAGGGATTTAGGCGGAGTTTTTATGATGAAGGATTTGGTGAGTTTTTGGAGGCGGAATGTTTGGGTGAGGCGGCTGGCGGTGGCTGCCGGGGTTTTCCTGGTGTATGGTTGGGCGTTGAAGGGTTTGAAGATTGACCTGGAAATGCTCAAGACGAGCTGGCCATACATGGTTGATTTTCTGTCGCGGCTGTGGCCTCCGAATCTGGAAATCGTGGATGTGGCGGTGAAGGCGCTGATTGAGACGATTCAGATGTCGCTGTGGGGAACGACGATTGGGGCGGTGATTTCTCTGCCGGTGGCTGTGTGCAGCGCCCACAATCTGGCACCCAGCTGGCTGCGACCGCTGGCCAATTTTGTGCAGAATGCGGTGCGCTCCGTGCCGTCGATTGTGTTGGGGCTGTTTTTTGTGGCGGCGACCGGCTTGGGTGCGCCGGCGGGCACGCTGGCGGTGGGAATCTATACGGTGGGCTATCTTGCGAAGTTTTATCAAGAGGCTATTGAGGCAGTTGACCCGCGCTCGATTGAGTCTTTGCAGGTGGCTGGGGCGTCTTGGCTGCAAATTGCCCAGTACGGAATTCTGCCGCAAGTGCTGCCTTTGGGGCTGGGGTACACATTATATATGTTTGAGTACAACATTCGCGCGGCGTCGGTGCTGGGCGTGGTGGGTGCCGGTGGGATTGGCTTTGAGCTGGTGAGCTATTTCAAGAGTTTTGAGTACACCAAGGGAACCACGGTGATGCTGGTGCTGCTGGTGGTGGTGACGGCGATTGATGCGATCAGCAGCAAGTTGCGCCGGCGGTTAGAGGCGATGTAGTTTCGTTGCTGGGGAAAAGAACCCCACCCCCTAATCCCCTTCCGGCGAGCGGGGAGGGGGAACTATCTCGTTCCCACGCTCCGCCTTGAAAAGGTTTGTAGTAGGGCTTTAGCCCCACCCTTTGCAGTAGGGCTTTAGCCCCACCCCCTAGCCCCCTTCCGGCGTGCGGGGAGGCTTTTGGGACAGGCGGGACGCCTGGACTACGCCACCGGCGGGGGTTGGGGTGCCGGGTTGGAAGCCGGTGCGCCGGCAACTCCCGCTCTCGAGCGAGCGCGAGGATTGCCGGTGTACCCCTGGGCACTACACTGATGGAACGGTGATTTTGAGGCGGATGATGGACGCGGAGGAACTTTTAGCAAAGCAAGGATGCAGACTTCAGTGGTGCGATAATGCCCGATGGAGAACGCTACAAGCAGGAAACCTCTCAGAAAAACTAAGGACAAGTGACATCAATGACACGCCAAATCATCCGTAGCGAACAAGCACCGGCACCGGTCGGGCCATACAACCAAGCCATCGCAGCCACCGGCACCACGATTTTCCTCGCCGGCCAAATTCCCCTCGATCCGAGAATCAACGAGATTGTCCACACCGGCGATGTTGCCAAGCAAACCGAGCAAGTCATGGCAAATATCGAAGCCGTGCTCACCGCTGCCGGTGCCTCTTTCAAGAATGTAGTGAAAACTACCGTCTTCTTGGCGGACATGAACGATTTTGCTGCCATGAATTCGGTTTATGCGCGATATTTTGAGGCGGGAAATGCGCCGGCTCGCTCTACAGTACAGGTGTCCCGCCTGCCGAAAGACGCGCTGGTAGAGATTGAGTG
>CAZJNL010001074.1:0-2453 GCA_964546515.1 uncultured Oscillatoria sp. | reverse complement strand
AAGGGCGCGATCCCTCACCTTCTTCTGGCGTCGTCTGGCAGGCGATCAGTCCTATCTCGGACGACCGGGGGCTGATTGGTGTCCTGGCGGTGTTTCACGCCTGCCCGAGCCGCTTCGAGCAGGCTGAACTCGAACTCCTCAAACAGGTGGCTTGCCAGTGCGCGATCGCCATCCGTCTAGCCCGCCTCTACCGCGAAGAACACCAGCAGCGCCTCAGCGCTGAATACTTCCGCTTATTCCTGGAACAGTCTGCCAACGTGTTTGTGGAATACGACCGGCAGTTGCGCTACCTTTCCATCAACCCAGCTGGGGCATCCCTGCTAGGCCGGCGGCAGGCTGAGATTATTGGCAAAACCAACCGGGAGTTAATCGGAGCTTCTGCTGATACCATTGAACCGTTAATCTGTCAAGTGTTTGACACCGGCCAAAAAGTAGTTGTCAATCACGAAGTTTCCGCCGCCACCGGCACCCGAAACTTTGAAACTGTTTACGCACCGATCGCAGAGGCTTCTGGCACCATTCATCGCGTGATTGGGATTGGCTGTGACGTCAGCGAAGTCAAACAGCAGTGGCAGCTGCTGCAAGAACAAAATCACAAGCTAGCCGCAATCAACCGTCTCAAAGAGGAATTCCTCGCCAACACCAGCCACGAACTGCGCACGCCCTTGACCGCCATTCTCGGCTTCTCCAGCGTCCTGATCGAGGAATCCTTCGGCGAACTCAACCCCAAACAAAAACTGTACGTTGACCGCATCTGCAGCAGTGGCCAACACTTGTTAGAACTGATCGACGACATTCTAGACCTGTCTCGCATCGAGGCAGATCGCCTGGAACTGGAATTCCAGCTGGTGTTTATCCACGATATCTGTGAAAGCGCCATCGGCTTGATCCAAGAGCGACTGACCAACCACGGCTTAACACTAGAGGTGGACGTGGAGCCAGATTTGGAGTACCTGATCTCTGACCCCCGCCGGCTCAAACAAATGCTGTTGAATTTGCTCTCCAACGCCATCAAGTTTACCCCACAGGGAACCGTTGGCTTGAAAATCTACCGCACCCGCACCGCCACCGGCAGCAACGTGGCGTGCAATGTCCCCACACCTGAGACGATTCACTTTCAGGTTTGGGACACCGGCATCGGTATTGATGAAGCCGACCAACTCCGCCTCTTCTCTCCCTTCTCGCAGATCGACTCGTCTTTGTCCCGCCAGTACCAGGGAACGGGGCTGGGCTTGGCGATCGTCAGAAAGTTGGCGGAACTGCTCGGCGGCTCAATTACTGTGGAGTCCAGTATCGGTAAGGGGTCGCGCTTTACGATTTCCTTGCCTCTCTACCAATCTCCCGATATGTTACCTGCCGGAAACACTATTCCTCCCCACAGTTTCCACCTGCTGCCGGAACGAGGGTGAAGGATAGCGCCTCAAATCTCAGAAACCCGGTTTCTTTTGGCTTTCCCCCCGACAACTACGTCAATACCTGCAGAGAAACCCGGTTTCTTCACCTCGATTTTAATACCATACCTGCACTCTCTAGCGGTTATAATTGAGACTAATTTTTTTTTAGAAACCGCCAAGACGCGCCTGTTCGCCAAGGAAAGAAAAGAAAGAGGAAACCACAAAACATTTAAATTGCTAGAGGGGCTTTGATGAAACATAACGTCTCTCCCTTCTTTATTCAGACTTCCGACTTGCGAAAATATGCAGGCAAACAGATAAGATGATCGCCGTAAATGTCAATCAGCCCTTTGGAACGCAATTTGCCCATCAAGCGGGTCACTGTAACCCGCGTCGAACCAATGGCGCTGCCAATTTGCGCGTGGGTCAGCGACCAAGGCAGGCAGTAACCCCGTTCTGTGCGCTCACCGTATTCTTCTATCAGCAGGGTGAGAAACCCCAAGAGCCGGTCAATCGTGCGCCGCTGTCCCAGCGTGGCCAGCCACAGCAGTTTGCGCTGGTGCTGGTAGCGAAATGCATCCAATATCTCCCGCCGGAAGTGGGGCCAGTTGTCTAAGTCGTGCCAGTACATCCACAGCACCGTGCTTTGGTCAACATGAGCGTAAGCCTGGAGCGCCACCGGTGATTGGCCCACAATTTCAAACGGCTGGCCGGCAGCGACGAAGCCCAAAAAGGTTTCTTCCGATCCCATCTCCGCTGAGTCAGACTTCGACTCGCCGGCGGCGGCCACAATCTGGCCTGTCCCCACCAGCCGCACAGCACCCCGCTGCACCAAATACACCAGCTCGGGCCGCGCTGGAATCCGCTCGTCTTTGCTAAAAGTGCGACAGCGGTAGTGTTCCTGAGCCCAGTCTAGAATCCGTTGCCAAGTTAAAAAGGGCCTTGTGACTTCTGAATGTAAGGATGTGTGCATAGGAAGGGGCGGAACGCAGATAAGGGCAGTGGGCATTGGGCATGGGGCATGGGGCATGGGGCATGGGGCATTGGGCATTGCCGGTC
>CAZJNL010001073.1:0-2455 GCA_964546515.1 uncultured Oscillatoria sp. | reverse complement strand
AGACGTAAAATAAGCGCGGCTATCGCCGTTTCTGAGCGTGCCATCACCTGGAGACGCCTGTAAAGCAAGGATATCGTCTCTCGCGCCGGCGAGGCAAATTCGCATAACTCATATAGATTACGTTTGATTACTTTTTAAATATACCCTTGGGGTTTGATAGGATTTTACCCTGCCGAATAGCATCTGTACAGGTTAAGGGGCTGCAATTTTTCTCTTCCCGAGGACAAAGGCAGCCGGTGCAACCCCGATTCCTGAATTGCTAGCTTTTCTCACCCTCTCACCCTCTCCCTCTCTTCCGATATAGCCCCCATCAATAAATGATCTGTTCCTACCGAGAGGGTGGGGCTGCTCCCTACCTTGGGGTGATAAGTGCTTCGTTATTGAAGTTTTCAAAGGGTTGCTGGATAAGGAATTAGGGGTGCCCTGTGCCCTGTGCCCTGTGCCCTGTGCCCTGTGCCAGACTGCTATCGGAGTGCCAACCATTTCTGTCAGGCAACACCGGCAGGGTTTCCCTTGCCAAAGGGTTGGGCTGCGTCTTTCGGAATAGTTCTTTAGTAAGAACTTAACTTAATCTTATTGAATATGTAAGCAGAGCTTATCAAAAAAGCATCAGAACTGGAAGGTTTTTGTTAAAAAGACTACAGAAAGTGGCAGTTAGTGGGATATTAAAGAGACGGTTGTAAGATGAGAGAAGTCAGCTGACAAATCGGAGGGAAGTAAAGTTGACGCCCCAACACCCCCAGCTCCTTTCCTCGCAGGAACAGAGCAAGAGACGGAGGTCGCCCACTGTGCGACAAAAAGGCTCTACTCAATCGCAGGACCTGCCTCTAAGCCCCACTGGTGCTTCAAAAGCTCCTTGTAGGTGGCTTCGCGGATCATCATCTGTTCGTAGAGCTTGACCAAAAATTCCTGAGCCTGTTCCAGGTTCATTTGCTCAACCTGGGTCTTAAAAGACCAGATACTGAATTTTTGCTCCAAAGACAGTTCAATAGGTTGGTTCATAAAGACCTCCTAGTTTAAAAACAGCAGGGTTGCCGAGCGTGTGCTGCGGAAGCCAGACTTATGACTTCCTTTCAGCGCTTGTCAGTGGGTTTCCGGATTCCCAGACCCCACCTAGCCATCGCTTAGTATTAAAAAAGATAACAATTATTTGACAAACTGCACATCCCTCCTGCAGACCGTGGGTGTAAAGATGGCCAAAGCACAAGGCCGAGTTCCCACACGGTATACAGGGAGTTGTATCAAACCCCAAACAGGAAAATTGCTCAACCTGAACCAAATCGCTGTGTGGCCTGCAACTAGCAATGCCGGCGCGTGCCTGCTAACAAATGCAGGCAGTTTCTGGCTTTTTGGATTCGTTAAAGACCTTTGACCATAAAAGGGGGTTTGCACAGTGCCGGCACCTTTGGGTTCGTGTCACGGCTCTTACCCCGCGCCGCGTAACGCCTGCAGTTCTGGCTGAGCGCCAAACCGTACCCCACACCCCTGTAGAGACGCGATTATCGCGTCTGGCGGTTTCCAAAGGGCGTAACGCCTGCGCCCCTGCAAGCAGATGCGACCCTTGTGGCGCGGCTTTCCCCGGCAATCCTGCTGCCGGTTGGGTAGGGCAAAGAACATCCCCCCGAATGGGGGGAAGCCCTCTTCTTGCTGCCGGTCATATCATATCCGGTTGATTAATATGAAAAACATACCCCCCCTTACCCCTCTTTCCCTGCCAGGGAAGGGGGGATATAATTTGCTTTTCTCACGCACCCTGTCCCCTTGTGGGAGAGGGGGTGAGGGCTTTTACGCCCCTCTGTTCTTGTGGGAGAGGGGGTTGGGCTGCGAGGGGCGCGGAAGTGCAACCAATCTACCGGAGGTGATATGAAAGACCGGCAGGTACTTTAAGCAAAAGACTCAGCAGAGACACTCTCTCGAATGCCTCCACACTGTTACCTAAAATGTAGGGCAAAAAATCAGAGGAGGGGGTTGCCAAAATGCCAGCGTTCTGATAAAGGGGGTGAGAAACAGCTGCGACCCGTGCCGGCGCAACTGGTAGGGGCGGGGAAAGCAAGCATTCTCAGCTGTGTGGCGAACATGTGGGCTTTCCCCGCCCCTGCGGCCCAAAGACTGGACAAACAGCCGCTAATCTTCGGCGCGGTCGCGCGGGTCTATGGCCACAATCACCACCGTAATGTTGTCGCGTCCCCCTTTATCCTTAGCAGCATTAACCAGAGAGAGAGCGGCTTGATCGCAGGCGCGGATACTTTTGAGGTGGGAGGCGATCGAGCTGTCAGAGAGTTCTTCAGTCAAACCGTCGCTGCACAGAAGCAACCGGTCTGCCGGCTGCACCTCCAGCGGCTGGATATCAATTTCTTGCAGGTCTTGGCGTCCCAGACACTGGGAGAGGACGTGCCGCCAAGGGTGGTTGCGGGCTTGATCCAAAGTCAGGTGGCCGGCTTTCACCGCCCGTGCG
>CAZJNL010001072.1:0-2455 GCA_964546515.1 uncultured Oscillatoria sp. | reverse complement strand
CTGCTTTCTGCGGAAGAGTGAGTCCTGTTTTCCAGGGAGCCGGCGCTTGTTTGGTCAAGATTCATGGAAGACCGGGCTGTAGCATCGCCCCAATATATGCACTCACAGCTATTTATCCCCCGGCACTATAGCGGTTATCATATCAGTGCGGTACGTTTTTCTCTTCCACACGACCTTGGGGATGGGAGACGCGATAAATCGCGTCTCTACAAGAGACTCATGAAATTGAGAATCTAGTATAGCACACTTATTTGAGAACCGCTATATATGATTATAACAAAGAGCTGTCACCGGTGGTTGCCGGTGCTGGCGCGAGAGGTGTTTCAGTATTGGAAGGAGGAAACGGTGCGAGAAATTGAAGCTTCGACGCCGACGGATGAAGACACGCCGGTGAAAGCGTTAATCGAGTTTTTCGATTTGTAGCGGTTTGCTAGTAAAATGGGGGCGTCACTCCCCCAGATGAATTAAAGGGGACAACTATGTTAATGTTGCTGTTCTACGTTGGCAATGATTTATACGCAATTGAGAGTTCCAGCGTTGTGCAGGTAATTCCGCGCGTTCCGCTGAGGAAAATTTATCATGTACCGGAGTATGTAGCCGGTTTATTTAATTATCGGGGCGCGATCGTGCCGGTCATCGATCTGTGCCATTTGATTCGGGGGACACCCAGCCGGTTCTGCCTGAGTACGCGGATTATTATGGTGAGATCCCCTTTCAAGAATAACACGCTGCAATACCTCGGCTTAATCGCGGAAAGGATCACAGAAACCTTTAACGCGCCAGAAAAGGACTTTGTAGACTCCGGTATTCGAGTCAAAGAAGCCCCTTACTTGGGGGGAATAAAGATGGATGAGAAAGGTATAATTCAGTGCATTCAGCTAGAGGAGCTATTTGCTGACGCAAAACATACCTATTTGCTGGCTGCGGGAGAAAACTATGCCAGTGAGTCTGGCAGCAATTGAGATTGTGCAAAAAAATAGGCATGGATGCTAAGATTAAGGGGCGTCGCAAAATTGCTACGGCAGTGGAAAGTTGTCGTTTTCGATCGCGGGAGTTCCGAGCTAGATGCTTTTCTCAAGGTTTTTGACCGGCAGCCCTTTGAGCGCCAGACCTCAGACTGGGGAGAAGAACGCTTTGAGCAACTTGAAAAGGGCGAGCGCAACTAAGCCGAGTTCCGAAACAAGGGGGATGGGACTGCTAAGCCTCAATATTAAACGTTTCTTAAGAGAGAAATCGGGAGCGGTTTATGCTAAAGAACATGGGTTTACAGACGCGGCTGACGGGTGCGTTTATGTTCATTGGTTTAATTGTGTTAGTTGTGGCTTTAGTGGGTTGGAGTGTGAATGCAAGCCTGAGCCAAGCCCTAAACACGCTCAGCACAAATAGTCTGCCCAGTGTAATAGGTCTGTGGAAAATTAATGAAGGGCAAACCCAAATTGAATTAGCGGAACAAGCTTTACTGGATATTGAACTCAGCCAAGCTGAAAGAAATGCTGAAATCGACCGAATTCAAAGCGCTTGGCAACAGATTGATAGCGGATTTAAACAGTACGACCCAACGGAAAAACTGATGAAGAGAAGAGAGTCTACGAACAGCTAAAGACGGCCTGGAATCAGTGGAAACAAAATCATGAAAGATTCATGCTAGCGAATCAACAATTCGAGAGCTTGGGGATTCTCAACCCAGTGGCAAGGGAACTTGAACTGCTCCGTCAAGGCAGAGACAATTCTCCAGAAATGGCAGCCGTCAAAAGAGCCACTGCTGTTTGGGAGCAACTCCGCCAACAATCCCAAAATAATCGCCCCTCCTTTCGGGAGGCAACGAAATACCTGCTCGCAGATATAAAGCTCAACGAAGATTTTGGTCTGGACACTGCTAAAACCGCTCAAAAAAATGCGGCTAGCGGCACATTCTGGCTGATTGTCGCTTTGCTGATTGGCCCTCTGACGGCGGGAATTTTTGGAATTTACTTCAGCAAATCAATAACAGCCAAGGTGGCGGATTTGGTGAATCTTTCTAACAAAATATCCTGCAGCAAAAATTTGACGGGGAGGAGCGTGCTGTCCTCGGAAGAACAGCTAGACGAAATAGCCCAATTGCAAACCGTATTTTACAACCTAGCCGGCCAGATAAGTGAGGTGGTAGAGCTGGCCCAAAAAATATCCAGTGGCGATTTGACGACGCAGATTCAGGCGTCCAACCGGCCAGACGAAATAGGCAAATTGCAAACAGCCTTTGCGACGATGAACAAGAACTTGAATGCCTTGATTCGGCGGATTCAGAAGTCTGGCGTGCAAATTACTACGTCTTCCACTCAAATTGCTGCATCTGGCAAGGAACTGGAAGCCACAGCGACAGAACAGCTCGCTTCCACCAATGAAGTTACAGCAACCGCTCAGGAAATTGCCCGCACCTCCCAAAAGTTAGTGAAAATGATGGAGCAAGTCGCCACAA
>CAZJNL010001071.1:0-2462 GCA_964546515.1 uncultured Oscillatoria sp. | reverse complement strand
AGGACGCTATCGCGTCCCGCAACGCTTACGAGCCTGACTCACTTGTAAGTAGCAACTTGAGTTAATATAGAGTTGGCAGATCTTTTGGAGAGACATTTAAATATGCCGGGGAGTTAAAATAGCAAAAAATGTAACTTTTTTTGGGCCATTTGGAAGTACATAGTTCTCCCTCTGGTCGGTTCATCTGTCACGATATTTCTGTCAGGCGATATGTGGATATTAGCGCAAACTACTGTGACGGTTACAGCCTCTGGAGGATGTGTTAATTCTGGAATTAATGTATCCCAGGGTGACTCTATACAATTCTCTGCGATTGGCCAAGCCAGCTACGGCTATGAAGGAGAACCCGTAAATAGCAGTCCAAAAACTAATCCAGATGGAGATCGATTCGTTAACTCCGTTAACATAGGAAAAAAGAATGACCCTAATGCTATCTATCCCGGCCCTATTGGTGCGCTTGTCGGTAAGATTGGCCCTGGTGGGGAATACTTTCTAATAGGCGCTGGCAATCAACTGTCTATGAAGCAGTCTGGAACTTTATTCCTTTGCTATAATGATATAGATGGTGGGTTTGAGAATAATAGCGGGGCTTACAAAGTTACTATCTATAAAAGATAGAAGCCAAAACATAGGGTGCGCTGGGCGCACCCCACCCTACCTGTTTCGTTACGCCGGCGATCCAGTCACCGGCTGCGCCGATTCGGGCACCAAACGCCCGACGGCTTGCTTGACAAATGACTGCACAAATGCTAGGCGCTGATTTTGCTGGAACACGGCTTGCAACGTCTGGCTGAGCTTGTCCAAATTCAAAGGCTGCCCATCAGCCGCCACAGCTTCTTGGGCTTGGAAATACTCAATCAAACTCAAACCGGCAATTCGCGTCAGATAGGCGGCGCTGACTCCCTGCACCGCCCCACCGGCAACATAGGTGACTGCGTGGCTCTTGAGCACGCCGCCTACTGTCTGAGTGGAAAGCTCGACTAAGCCGAGTTTGAGCATCAAACTCCCAATTGTTCCCGCGACAGTTTGAGCTTGTTGCAGGGAAAATTTCTGCTGGTAGATCGCGCCTAAATCGGCAACCAGCTGGGCATTAACAGCTGCGGTTGCTAGCAAGTCGAGGGCTGGGAGCGGGTTGGCGAAGGCTGCGGCTGCTGCAATCCACTGATATTGCTCGATTGCCGGCATGGCGCGTGAGCGGCGAAGCCCATTGAGGGCGGTTTGAGCCTCGGTTTTGGCGCTGTTGGCTGCTCTGATCGAAGTGGCGATCACCAGGTTTTCGGCACTTTCTGTAAGGATTTGGCTAAGCCTGCTCGTCAGGGGTGCCAAATCCGGTGCGGGCTGTTCCATCCACTCGCGCACGGAACCGTCTTGTTGGTGCTGGCGCACTTTCACCGGCGCGGGTGCGGCGGAAATTGCCACCACATCTTCTGATTCTAGGGTTCCCAGCAGCCGGTATCGCTGCTGCTGCAATACGGTGGCTCGCTCTTCTGGCAAATATTGGTCTTGCTTGTTCCAGACGAGCAGGGTGCGCACGCCGGCATTCGTCAGTTGCTGCAGGGTTTGGTACTCTGGATCGGTGATGTCGCCGGCGGTGAGAAACAGCACCAAGTCTGAGGCGAGGGCTTGTTCTATTGCGCCGGTTTGGGCGGCTGAATCGCCGTTTTGAGCGAATAGTGCCGGTGTTTCTGCGGTGGAGACGGTAAATTTCGCGTTTTTGGAGTGTTGCGGCAGCCACTCGGACTGCAATACTTGCAGCAGGGTAGATTTGCCGGTGCCTTTCCCGCCAATCACCGCTAGGCGCAATTCCTGCCGGTCTAGATCGGCTTTCAAGTGGCCAATCCGTTCCCGGAGTGCGGAAATAAGGGCTGTGGCGTCTGGGGAGGGCTGGTTTTCTGTTTCGGCTTGCAGTTGGGCAATGGCGGTTTCGGCACCGGCAATGGCTTTTTCCACGGCTTGCCGGTCGAGTGGCGCAGATGCCGGCACGGTTGGGGGCGTCTGCTGTCCGAACCACCAAGCGGCTGCGCCCGCTCCCAGCACGCCCAGCACCCCCCACTCACCCAGCTGCATCACGGAGTGGTGGGCGCTTTCCAGCAGCCACAGGGACATGGAGAGGCCAATGCCCCCTACTAAAATAGGTTTGCGCAGCTTTACATCCATATATGCAATTATATGATTTGTTTGGGATTGGGCCGGCAAGAAGGACAAAACCGGGTCAAGGCCATCTCCCCGCTCTCGCACTCTTGCGTCTATCCTATTGTAACCGCAGGGGGAGTTCGTCTCCTCACCCCCTCTGCCTTTTGTGCCGGTGTTGACTATTGTGTTAGCCGGTGGTAGCAGTTTGTGTAATCTCGTGTCAGGTTGATTAACCGCACCAATGCCCCCCCACCCCCCCACCCCCACACCCACCGGGGGGGTGGGGGGGTGAGAAAAAGAGCAAGCGGGGCGTTTTTTTTTAATAAAAC
>CAZJNL010001070.1:0-2463 GCA_964546515.1 uncultured Oscillatoria sp. | reverse complement strand
TTTATAGCAGATTCCAACTGAGTGAGGTACAGATGTTGATCCCCCCCTTACCCCCCCTTAAAAAGGGGGGGAAGAAGTTAGCCCCCCTGGTAGGGCGGTTAGCGCACGGAGACTGCCCGTGGGGGGGATCGAACCGCACTCCTCAAGTGAAAACCGCTATAACTCACAGGCACTTTCGGCAAAGGGGCGAACGCTGAAATAGGGGTTATTCTAGCGACCGGCGGTACTGTTCCAGCAGTTGCGGGATGTAGTCATAGCCGTCAACACCGATGACAGGAATGATTTTAGCCCGCTGCTGCCCTAATAATTTCTCGAAAGCGTCTGCGCCCATTTGACCTTGCAAAATAGTCAGCAAGCCGGCAGATTTGCGCCACTCAGCGGCAGCAATTTGCTCCAGGAGATACATCGCCAAAGCGCCGGTGTAAACGGTTTTTTCTAAATCTTGCTGGCTGTAGTAAGCTTCAGCCAAATAAGCCATATTCAGACCTTGCAAGTACAAATCCCCAGAAATCTGGGCAGCTTGCCAGCCTTTTGCCAAGTATTCAATCGCGGCTGAAGGCTGTTCCAAAAGAACGCAGGCAATGCCGAGACTGCTGCCGCAGAGAGCTTGACTCTGGCGGTCGCCCAGTCGTTCCGACAGCTGCAAACCTTGTTGCAAAAAGTTGACAGCCGCTTCATAAACTTCCGGTTCCACCTGTTCGAGCTGTCGCGCTTGGAACACCTCGCTGTAGCCCAAATTGGCAAGTGCGTTTGCCTCTCCCAACCGGTCGCCGGTTTGGCGAGCCAGGATGAGCGCCCGCTGGCTGTAATTAATCGCATTGGTATAATTTTTTTGCGCGACAAAAGTGCGGCTGAGGTGGTTTAAATTGGCAATCTCGCAGGGGCGGTCGCCTGCATTGCGGGCAATTTCCAACGCTTGATCGTGGAAGAAAATCGCCCTATCGTACTGACCTTGTGCGCGGTGCGAATAGCCTAAAAGCGTAAGAATGCGAGCCTTTTCCTGGGTGCCTTCGACTCGCCGCATGGGTTCGTTCAAGTAATCTAGAGTGTCCCGGAGATATCTGCCTGAAAACGAGGCAAAAATCCCGCCATAAAGTGGAAAGTATTCCCGCTGGGAAAAGGCGCGAATAATTTGCAGCGTCACTTGAAAGCAGGCATGTTCCAAACGCTCGCGTTTGCTGGGATTGAGGCTAGCGGCTGAGCTAAATCCATGCGCCAGCACGCACCAAATTACCGCAAAAGTAAGAAAGGTGGAAATGGAGAGCTTTGCGCCGACTTTGGAGTCATAAACCAGCTGGTCAAACCAGGCAACTAATCCCCGCTGCAAGCACTGCAAAATTACCGCTAGCTCAACGGCGATGCTCAGGTCGAGGTCAGAGCGCTGGGTGACGAGTTCTTCGATCGATTGGTCGAGGGCGATGGTGTTGAATAGCGCCTGGGGAAAGGGGCTATTAACCTGTTTAGCCCACAGCGCCCAGGGTCCGCGCTGTCCGGGGACGCCTTCAAATCCTAATTGCCCCCGACTTTGGTCGTAAATCCAGCTGACAAGGTGCGGTTCTAGTCGGTGCCAAGATTCCAGTCCTTTGCTGATGCCGGTGAGCAGTTGCTGCAAGTCTCGCTCCAAATCAGGGGTGGTGATCTGCTGCAGTTGTTGGTGCAGCGCTTTGGCGAGTTGCTGTATTTGGTCTAGGGTGAGGGGGTGCTGCTGGTTGGGGTCTATTGCTCGCAACAAGGCGCTGAGGCGATCGGCGGGTGAGGCGGTGAGGATTTGCTGAACGGCTGATGCGATGGCGCTGGAGACTCGGTTTTCTTTTTGCCAGCGCGAGTATTCGCCCTCCACAGTTTTGAGGGCTCGCAGGGTGCGGTTGGCTCTGGCTTGTTTTAACTCGTCTTTTTCCGCCTTCAGCTGGTTTTCGGTGGCGCTGAGCCGGTCTTGCAGACAGCGCTCGAAGATTTCGCCGGTGCCCGGGCTGACGCCTCGGACTAGCATTTGATAGACTTGATCTTTGGAGCGGATTTGCCCTTTGAGCGTGGTTTCGACGATTTGGTCGATGATCGCTAGGTAGCGTTCGGGGAGTGAGGTTGAGTCAGACATGGTTGGAGGTACAGCCGGCTGTTGAGTTGGATTTTCTTGAGTGTAACTTACCAGTCCTGTCGCCTCGGTTGGCCATCGAGCCGGTCGGGGGTGCGTCTCAGTGGTCATTTATAAAGAAAATCTAGATCCCCCCAACGGGCAGGCACGGGGGCCATCGGTGTCTGGTAGAGACGCGACATCGGCGTTCGTACAACCTGGCGATTGAAATCGCGGCTCATCAAACGAAGTCCGCCTAAGAAAGCGCGGCGTGCGCCAACGCGGATCTGAGAGAAGAGCGAGACTCTTGGAAGCGGAGCTGCCAGGTTTTGTCTGTGTAGTGCCGCTTTTAACCGCCCAGTTGTACGAACGCCGATGTCGCGTCTCTACCA
>CAZJNL010001069.1:0-2466 GCA_964546515.1 uncultured Oscillatoria sp. | reverse complement strand
GTGCGATAAACTGCCGTCCTGGAGATTCCAGAGTTTAACTGTCCTGTCCCAGCTGCCACTAATCGCTGTGTTTCCATCCGGATTTAGGGCTACAGTATTGACGGCACCGGCATGTCCGGTAAGGGTGCTTCTCAATTCGCCGGTGCTCACCTGCCAAATTTTGATGGTGCTGTCAGCACCGGCACTGGCCAAAATTTGCCCGTCTGAGCTGAAAGTGACGCAAGTTACGCGATCTGAGTGGCCGGTGAGCGTGCCCAGCAGTTCTCCGGTCTTGAGATTCCACAGCTGAATTGTCTTATCTCGACTGCCGCTGGCGACAGTCTGGCCATCTGGGCTAATCGCAACAGACGCAACCAGGTTGGTGTGACCGGCAAGGGTGAGCGTCAGGACAGGTTGTGTGCGGGTTCTCAGTTCTGCTGGGGAAAGCTGCCACAACCGCCAAATCTTAATCGTACAGTCAGCACTGCCACTCACCAAAGTCTGGCCATCCCGACTGATGGCAGTGGACACCACCCCATTCGCGTGTTCCGCCAGGGTGTGCAGGGGTTGGGAGGACAGTTGCCCGAACTCGCCGGCACTTAAATCCCACAGTTTGACTGTTCCGTCCCAACTGCTGCTCGCTATGATTCTACTTTGCGGGCTAAAGGCAACGGAAGTCACTTCAACAGCGGAGTCTGAATTGCCGAGACTGGCTGAGCACCTCCATTTCGGTGCCGGTGGGGGTGGCGGCGGGGAGGTGCCTTCTCCCGTGCGTTTAGACGCGATAAATCGCGTCTCTACAAGAGGTGGCTCTGTTGAAGACGCGATAAATGGCGTTTCTACAAGAGGTGGCTCCGTTGAAGACGCGATAAATGGCGTTTCTACAAGTGATTCGCAGCTTCCAGAATTGAGAGTAAAGCCCTGACGGCGGACAGGTATCAGCCCGGGATTTAAATCTTTCAGGACTTCCTCAGCGGATTGATAGCGCCGGCGCACAGTCTGGTGCAACATTTTGTCGAGGATGCCCCCTAACTCAGTGCTGACGCGATTGCCGGCGTAATCTCGCCAAACCCAAGTCCCTTCCATGCTGTCGAACAGGTCAAAAGGGTGAATCTCTGTCAGCAGGTAGATGCAGGAAACCCCCAAACTGTATATATCGCTGGCAAAAGTCGCTTTGCCCATCAGCTGTTCGGGGGCGGCAAACTCCGCACTTCCAATCAACGTTCCCGTTTTCGCCAACGCGGTTTCTGTCGCGTATTTAGCCGCGCCAAAACCCACTAAAACGATTTCCCCTCGCTCTCCAGAGGAAGCGGAGGACTGGCGGCGAATCATGTTTGCCGGTTTGATGTCTCGGTGCAGCAGTTTTCCCTCGTGGAGAAAGTGCAGCACCGGCAGCAATTCAGTGAGCACCTCCCGAATTTGGGCTTCGCTAAACGCACCGTCGGAAGCCAGTTGTTCGGCCAAGTTTTGCCCCTCAATAAATTCTTGCACCAAATACTGCCGGTCGTCAAGCTCAAAGTGCGCCAGCAGTTCGGGAATCTGGGGGTGTTTGCCCAGTTCTTCTAGCCGCGCAATATCCTTGCGAAATAACTCGGCTGCGTTTTGGGTTTGTCCGCGAAACTGCTTGATGACACAGCGCCGTTTGCTTTCTCCCTCGTCCACTGCTAGGAAGGTTCTGCTAAACCCACCTTTTCCTGTGGGTTTGATGGCGCGGTAGCGCTCGCTGAGC
This sequence comes from uncultured Oscillatoria sp., assembly GCA_964546515.1. Classification (GTDB taxonomy): domain Bacteria; phylum Cyanobacteriota; class Cyanobacteriia; order Cyanobacteriales; family Oscillatoriaceae; genus Oscillatoria. The sequence continues at coordinate 758 of CAZJNL010001069.1, read as the reverse complement.
AGCAGCTTTGATCCGCAATTTTGGCAAAACTTATTGCCTTCGGGATTTTGGGGTTTCTGGCACTGGGGATTCAGGCAATAACTCATAGATGCAAGCAATCTGCTAATGAAGTCTGGGGTCAGTTTTCCCCTGAAGTGTCCTTGACGTACAACAAGGGTAAAGCAACAAACAAGCAAGCCCAAAGAATGCCAAAGATATCAGTTCTCACAATCTTGACATTACACACCACCACCAGTAAAGAGGCTAGCCCTAATTCTCTGAATAATCTGTCCGTCCTGATTTCTTTATACTGTTCGAGCGCCTGTTTTACAATCAGAAAGCAGCAGGAAATTCCCAGGGAGTTGAGATAGCTGTAAATTCCTATATTGGTGAAGATAAACCAAGCCATCAAGAACATCAAAACATCTTGCCAGAAGGCTTTTTTCTTTGATTTCAGCTGACTCTGCATGATGGTGAGATGTTTTTTTGCCAAACCGGCAGCAGCCATAACCGCCCTCCCTGGCTGAGGCGACGGGGTGATTTTAAACCTCTTGTGCCATTCGGGATCGCTCTGGTTATTGATGCGTCCGAATGCTTTAATTTTATCCACTCCTGTGAGCTGTAAAGCGGTTAGTTGGGTGGCTATTATTCGAGACACTCGTGCGTAATTCACTGGTGTATCTTTAGCCCGATTGATGACAATGGTTAGGTGAGTTTTTGCCAGATTTACCTGAACTCTTAGGCTGTAAGGAGCGAGGGCGTCTTGCAATGCTTTTTGG
>CAZJNL010001068.1:0-2467 GCA_964546515.1 uncultured Oscillatoria sp. | reverse complement strand
CAGTCCCAGTGCTGGCTTGCTCTGGTATGCCCTGCTCAGTGCAGCCGGCTTGCAATCTCTCGCCGGCTTGGCGTGGAGTGTTGTGGCCCTCGGACTCAGCCCTTACCTGGAAAACTTATTTGACCTGGTAACCCCCATCCGCCTCGCTGAACTGGCCAACCCCAACCTGCCCCTGTTGAAGCGGCTTGCCGCTGAAGCGCCCGGCACCTTTCAGCACACCCTGTTTGTTGCCACCCTGGCAGAAGCCGCCGCCCGAGAGCTGGGGTGTAATGTTGAGCTGGTGCGGACGGGAACATTATACCACGATCTTGGTAAAATGCACGACCCGCTGGGATTTATTGAAAATCAGATCGGCGGGCCCAACAAGCACGACGAGATCAACGATCCCTGGAAAAGTGCCGCGATTATCAAAAAGCACGTCAGTGAAGGGCTGGTGATGGCTCGCAAGTACCGGCTGCCGGCGGCGATTCAAGCATTTATCCCGGAACACCAGGGCACCATGCAGATCGCCTATTTCTATCACCAAGCCCTGCAGCTGGCAAAGGAAAACCCCAGCCTGACGGTGCGGGAGGAGGATTTCCGCTACGACGGTCCGATTCCGCAGTCGCGGGAAACGGGGATTGTGATGCTGGCGGATTCCTGTGAGGCGGCGCTGCGCAGTCTCAAGGATGCGACGCCAGAAGAAGCGCTGAATATGGTGAATAAAATCCTCAGGGCTCGCTGGCAGGACAGCCAGCTGGCTGATTCCGGGCTGACGCGGGAGGAAATGTCGAAAATTGCTGAAATTTTCGTGCGGGTTTGGCAGCAGTTCAATCACAAGCGCATTGCCTATCCCAAAGCAGCGCTCTGCCCTCAGCCGGCCAAAGTTTAAAACCCAGATTTTAGATTAAAAACATTTCCATCCCTTCCCCCCTATCTTCCTCTTCCTTGGCGCTCTAAGAAAGCGGGAAGCCGCTGGCGCGTCTATGGCGTCAATGCGGTTCACTATTCCAAAACATTTCCATCCCTTCCCCCCTATCTTCCTCTTCCTTGGCGACCTTGGCGTCAATGCGGTTCACTATTCCAAAATCATCCCTTCACCCCGCTGCCGGCATCTGTGGGGACTATGTACCGCTGCACGAGCAAGAAGAACACCAGCACCGGCGCGATGGAAATTACGGAACCGGCTGCAATTAGACGCCAATCCAGAGAAAAGGTGCCGGCAAGTGTGGCTACGCCTAAGGGCAGGGTGTAGTATTCGGGCCGGTCGAGAACGATTAATGGCCAGAGGAAGTCGCTCCAGGAGCCGATGAAGACGAAAATGGCCAGTGTCACGAGTGCCGGTCGGATTGCCGGCAGCATGACGTGCCACCAAATCCCCAGTTCTGTGCAGCCGTCGATGCGGGCGGCTTCTTCGAGTTCTTTGGGAACGCCCCCGAAGGCTTGGCGCAGCAGGAAAATGCCAAAGGCGGAGGCGAGGGAGGGGAAAATGATGCCCAGATAGGTGTTTTTCAGACCTAGCTGGACTGTCAAGATGTACAGGGGAATCATCACGATTTGGAAGGGAATCATGATGGTGGAGATGACGCCGGCAAATATCAAGTCTCGCCCGCGAAAGTCAAGCCGCGCTAGGGGGTAGGCGGCTAGGGAGCAAAACAGCAGGTTTATGCTGACTGTGAGGGCGGCAACCACGGTGCTGTTGAACAGGTACTGTCCGAAGGGGTTGGTCTGCCAAACTGTGATAAAGTTCTGGAATGTTGGCTGGCTTGGCCACAATTGCGGCGGGAACTGGAAGATGTTTTCTGCCGGTGATTTTAGGGAGGTGCTGATCAGCCAGAGGAGGGGGAGGAGGGTGATCAGGGCGATGCCGGTGAGCAGCCCGTACATCCAGAGGGATCTCCACTTGGACTCCTGTTGAGTTTTGGGCTTTGGGTTGGGGGTTTTGGGTTGGGTCATCTGGTTTGAATGGGGGCTGGGCCCTTGAAGCCTAAAGTGTCAATAGTTTAAGTTTAAACTGTCCTGCCGGCGAGGCCGGTCAATCGGGAATCCCTCTGTCCTCTGTGGGCTAAGTTTGGCCGGCACGGGAAATGTAAATTTTTGTAAAAATGCTTGATTTAAGTTCGGCGCTGCCATAATATAGTAATTGTATTTGTCAGACCACATTCCTGACACAGGAGTGTGGTTGGAGCGCAGCCGACAATGGTCGGCTGCGCGGGGTTCAGAGGGCTGAGATTGGGAATTTGAGATGTCATTGTTGCGCCATATGTAAACCGGCTTCTGTGCAAACCCCGCGCAAGGGTTTATCCCAGGAATCAACCGGCAGTTCCGGGAAGCGGGCAAATTCAAACACAATGCCGATGCTTGGTTTTGACGCCCATTCAGGTAAGCTGAGGAGCCGGTCGTAGAAGCCGCCGCCGTAACCCAAGCGATATCCCCGAAAGTCGCAAGCAACAGCCGGCACGAGGATTAAGTCTACCTGATTTGGCTG
>CAZJNL010001067.1:0-2468 GCA_964546515.1 uncultured Oscillatoria sp. | reverse complement strand
TAAAGCCCAACTACTTTCCTTGGGGCTAAAGCCCAACTACTTTCCTTGGGGCTAATGTTGAGCTGGCCCTCACCGGCACCCGCACGCTCACTATCCCCCTCCCCTCTCGTTTAGCAATGCCAATCTCAGCGGCAGGGATTTTTCTGGCCAAAACCTGCGCTCTGCGCCAAGGCAACGGGAGTCAATCCCAAAACCGGCGTCGCCACCCGCGACTCCCTGGGCTGCCGGTGACGCCGCCACCCCCTAGACTGACAAGTCAGCGGGGATGTCTTGTTAAGAAAACCTGTAAATTCCCACTCGGTCAAAATTTAATCATTTAATAATGAATAGGTTACAGTGGCTGGGGTAGTTGCTGTTTCAGCCGTTTTGTCAGTTCATCAGGGCTACTACTGAAAGTGTCTGCTTCCGACTGGACATGTCGGTACAGCAAATACTGCTTGTGGGGAATTCAGAAACCAGAGCGTGATCATTCGTGTAGTTAGCCTTATTCCCTTTGATATATTCCGCACGGAAGAGGCGAAAACAATGGCTGCTGACGTGAAAATGAATTTCCTGACTTTGCGGTTTGATGGAGCGCTAGAAAGTGCTTTCATCAAGGATTACTTTGAGAAATATTTGAATCAAGTGCGATTCGCCTTGCTCGCGGGTATTTTTTTGTATTCTGGTTTCGGGATGGTAGATGCCTTAATACTACCTGCGGAAAAACCAACAATATGGGCGATTCGCTACGCAGTCGCTTGCCCCATGGTTTGGTTTATTTTCGGTTTAAATTTTTGCCGTTCTTTCATAAATTTTATGCAGGCATCTGTCAGCCTCGCCATCCTGATAGCCGGATTCAGCTTCATTGCCATGTCAGCAGTTATTAGAGACAGCTATTATGACGAAATTCATGTGTCTTTGATTCTCCTCCTGATGGCGTCTTATACCTTGATAAAGCTCAGATTTATCTACGCAACGGTTACGGGATGGGCGCTTGTAGGGGCCTACGATATAGTAGCTGTCAGCGTCAGGCATCTTTCTTTCACCAAGCTAGCGATCGCCAACATGGATCTGATTTGTGCCAACCTCATCGGGATGTTTTCCTGCTACCTGATTGAGCTTTATATAAGGAGCAACTTTTTCCATACCAAACTCTTGGAAGCCGAGCGGGAAAAGTCCGAGCGCCTGCTGCTCAATATCTTGCCGTCAGCGATAGCCGAGCGGCTGAAACAGAATTACAGCACACTGGCTGACTACTTTCCAGAGGTAACAGTCCTGTTTGCCGATATAGTAGGCTTTACAGACATTGCCAGTCGCACAACCCCCAGAGAGCTGGTAACTCTGCTCAACGAGATATTCTCAGCCTTCGACCGGCTGGCAGAATGGCACGGGTTAGAGAAAATCAAAACAATAGGTGACGCCTATATGGTCGTCGGAGGTCTGCCGGTGCCCAGATCGGAACACGCTGAGGCGGTTGCGGAAATGGCGCTTGACATGCTCGAAGAAATTTCCCGCTTCCGCACAAAAGAAGGCGAACCGCTCAGCCTGCGCATCGGGATAAACACCGGGCCCGCAGTCGCCGGAGTGATTGGTCTGAGAAAATTCAGCTACGATCTCTGGGGGGACACCGTGAATACAGCCAGCCGCATGGAATCCCACGGAAAAGCCGGCTGCATTCAAGTCACAGCAGCCACCTACCAGATATTGCGAAATAACTATCTCTTTAAGGAGCGAGGCGAAATCGATGTCAAAGGCAAAGGAAAAATGAGAGCATATTTACTTACAGGAAGAAAAGCTGATAATTTAGAACACAGAACTGATGAATCGCGAATTAATGCCACTTACCGAATTGGCTAAGAATCAACCGAGAAAAATCAAGCGGGTTGGCGTCATAGGCGGAGGACAGCTGGCTTGGATGATGGCTGGCGCAGCGGAATCCCTGGGAATTGAACTGGTTATCCAAACCCCCCACCCCACAGATCCCGCCGCCGCCACAGCCGCTGAAACTGTCCTCGCACCCATCGACGACGCCCCAGCCACCGCTCAGCTTGCCAGCCGCTGCGACGCCATCACCTTCGAGAATGAATTTGTCAACCTAGACGCTTTAATGCCCCTCGCCCAACAAGGCGTCTGCTTCCGCCCGCGACTGCAGGTACTAGCCCCCCTGCTTGACAAATATCACCAGCGCTGCTACCTGCGCGATTTGGGTCTGCCGGTGCCCCAGTTTCTAGCTTGGGAACAGCCAACTGAACAATCAAAATCCCCAAATCCCCAAATCCCGGCATCTCAACCCCTGGGTTTCCCCGCAGTTATGAAAGCCCGCCGGCACGGCTACGACGGACAGGGTACAGTAATTGTCAGAGACGCCGCTCAGCTGGAATCCACCTGGAAAAAGTGGGGGTGCCCTCCCGTGCTGCTGGAAGAATTTGTCCCCTTTGAGCGGGAATTGGCTGCCATTGCCGCCCGCTCAGCTGCCGGTGAAATATCTC
>CAZJNL010001066.1:0-2471 GCA_964546515.1 uncultured Oscillatoria sp. | reverse complement strand
TGATTAAGAGACTATTAATTCTGGGGATTTTCCTAATTTTCCTTTTCGCGAGGCTGCAAAGCGGTTCAGCCGTTCGAGCCTCTTCCGACTTGGGACCCCGCGTTTCTCGGCTGGAATCCGAACTTCTCAATCTCAGGACGCAGATTTACCGGCTGGAGTCTCAGATATCTAGTGCCAGCCGGTCTTCCCCCCAGAGATCCGCACCGCTTCCACCGGCAGCTGCACCAGAAGAACCCAGACTCTACAAACCGATTTCTCCCACCGATCCGATGTTCGACCGGCTGGCAACTTTAGTGATTGAACTCAAACAACAAGTCAGCCAGCTTGAAAACCGGGTATCCGCGCTAGAGGCGGCGCAACCATGAAAATTGGTTATGAAGTTAGATACTAACATGTTTTTGAAACCAGGCTAACGCCATACCTGCGGATTGTCTGTATTATATCTGTAGTCCAGGCATCTTGCCTGTCCCACATCCGTGGAGCGCCAGCGTAGCTGCTAGCGCAGCCGCTACGCTTGCATCGCAGCGGCGCGTCAGCGCGACGCTTTGTCCTAACCTCACTGTTTATTGCTATAGCGCGTCTAAATCCTTTCGCCAATGCGAAAGCCCCTAGCGCTAGCCACAGACAGCCTCTAAAAAACCTACCCCCAAAAGGGGGGATAGGGGGGGTCTTACCCCACATCAATTCGCCAACAGTCTCATTCCATTCGCCAGGATCTTAAGTTGACACCGATGCCCCCGTGGCTGCCCCTACCACGCTTGTACAAATCATTTAGAACTGCTATATACTGCCGCTAAATCCCCTGTACGTCCGGTGCCGCTGAAATTCTGTATACTAAACAAGCCTGGAATTGAGAGTAAGGCTCCAGGGTGAAATTCCAGGTGCAAAAGCCGTTTTCATCCGGCTGCACACCGTCTGCTGTCTCCTTAGAGATCACCTCAACCTTCACCTGCTCTAACTCAGAAACCGGCACGCGCTCAGTGGTTTTAATCGTCCGGGGTTCTGCCCCAATATTCGAGAGGAACAGCTTTGTTTCAATTGTAACAGTATTCCACTTCGTGAGAGGCTCCTGTTTTCTTTCCCGGGTTTGGGTTCGCTGCACGCGCACCGCTGCATCTGGCCCCCATCCGAGGGCAAATTTCTCCCCAGGCGCAATAAACAGGACTGAAGTGCGCCCCACCAGCCCCGACGATCGCACTAAATCCACCGGCCCTGCTAAAATGGGAAATGGCGCTGTATTCGTCTGCTCACTCTTGAGTGTAACTTGACAGGAAATCTCTGGCATCAAGACATACTCGATCTGTGCTTCCGACTCGAAAGAAAAAATAGGCACGCGGTATGGCCGGCCATCTGAGGGAACAGTCGCCTTGCCTGCCGGTCGCAGGTTGCGGACTTCCCCACCGTCATCAACACCGGGGAGTGTAACCGTTGCCGGAACTTCACCGGCACCCAGCCCTGCTGTTTGAATCTTCTGCTCTCGCACTTGAATGACGACCTGCTTAGATTTTTCCTTAACATTTAACAGCTCATCTGTCAAGAGGGGCGGCTCAGTTCCTAGGGAAGCTCGTGCTGTGGAAAACACCAAATCTACATGATTCCAGTCTTCGCCGGTGCGCTGCCACACACAGCCATCAACGCGAAATGATAGAGTCGGCTTGCTGTCTAGCAACAGGCGGGCTTGGTGACAGGGACGCCACAAGGCATTGGGAACCACATAGTCGAAAGCAATCGCATATTCCCCCTGTTGCGGAATCATTAAATCTGCCTCAATGCGGGCAGTGCAGTCAACATCGGGGCGCGAGCGAGCGGAGGCTTTGGCTTTTAAGTCATCAAGCTGCCGGTTCAGTTGCTCTTGAGTGCGGTCGCTGCTCGATATTGCCGCCCGCAAATCTCGCAATTGCTTGAACAGAGTAAAAAGCTGCTCCTGCCAGGATGTCAGGTCAAATTGCCCCCAAATAGCATCGGCAGGCAACTCCTGCAAACCCTGTGCTAATATAGTTTTTGCTCGCTGAAAACAATGATCCTGGTGCTGCCGGTCTTCAGTGATATTATTCAAGCTTTGCAGGAGTTGCCGCATTTCGGCTTGCAAAGCTTGGATTTCCTGCGCTAGCTCCTCTTCCTTAACCAGTACCTGCCGGCGAACCCGAACATCGTCAATGCGTGCTAACCCAAAGTCCTGGCAGAACTCCGCCCGCAGGGATTTATCGGAGATCACTGGGGCGACTGGCTCTACTTTAATTCGCCACAGCCCTGGATTCAGCAGAGTTTTGCCAATTCGCCGCACCTGCGCCCTGTCTTCCAAGAGTGTGACGGTAGAAACAGGGGCATCTAGAGTTAATTCCTGAACAATCTCTCCCGAAAGCTGAATTGCTTGCATCGCCTTTACCTTTGATTTGTTTCTGGTTTTTTCTGGTTTTGACTGGAAGCAGAGCCTCCATTTTTTCGTTCCCAGGCTGTAGGGGCGGGTCCCC
>CAZJNL010001065.1:0-2472 GCA_964546515.1 uncultured Oscillatoria sp. | reverse complement strand
CTCGTCCAGTGCTGCGCACCTATAATGGTTCATCTCACCGGTTTGCGGTGAGCTTGGCCACTGCTAACCGGAGCGCGTCTGGTTATTGCTAAACCGGGCGGACATCAAGATAGTGCGTACCTCCTCAACCTAATTGCCCGAGAGGAAATCACCACCTTGCATTTTGTCCCCTCCATGCTGCAAGTCTTCCTAGAAGAAAATGGTTTAGAAAGCTGTAGCAGCTTGAAGCGCGTATTTTGCAGTGGGGAAGCGCTACCGTTTGAACTTCAGGAACGCTTTTTCGCTCGCATGGGATGCGAATTGCATAACCTGTATGGCCCAACAGAAGCGGCAATTGATGTCACCTTCTGGCAATGTCAGCCAGAAAGCAATCTCAGAACAGTACCGATTGGTCGTCCCGTTGCCAACACCCAGCTTTATATCTTAGATTCCCAGCTTCAATTAGTGCCAATTGGTGTTGCCGGCGAACTGCACATCGGTGGGGTGCAAGTTGCCAGAGGCTATCTCAACCGGCCCGAATTAACCGCCGAGAAATTCATCGCCAACCCCTTTGACGAATCCCAATTGAATCCTCTCTACAAAACAGGAGATTTAGCCCGTTATTTGCCTGACGGTAACATCGAGTATTTAGGTCGAATTGACAATCAGGTGAAAATTCGAGGCTTCCGCATCGAACAGGGAGAAATTGAGGCAGCCTTGCGACCGCACCCACAGGTGCTAGAAACTACAGTCATTGCGCGAGCGGAAAAATCTGGCGAAAAACGACTTGTTGCGTATGTCGTCGCCACGCCGGACAAACCGGCTCCCTCTTCATTGCGGCGCTTCCTGAAACAGAAACTTCCAGAGTACATGATTCCCGCCGCCTTTGTGATACTGGAGTCTCTTCCCCTGACTCCCAACGGCAAAGTCAACCGTCGCGCCTTACCCGCACCCGATTTATCTAGCTTCAGTGGGGAAAATCAATTTGTTTCTCCCCGCGACGAGATAGAACAGCAACTCGCTCAAATCTGGTCAGAAGTTTTGAACCTTAACCCAGTGGAGGTGAAGGATAACTTCTTTGAATTGGGGGGGCACTCTCTGTTAGCGCTCAACTTGATGGCGAAAATTCAGAAGCAATTTGGCAAGAGTTTGCCCCTAGCGACGCTGTTTGCCAGCCCCACCATTGAAGATTTGGCGAACGAGTTGCGTTCCGCAACACAAGTTCGCTCCTATTCTCCTCTAGTTCCCATTCAGCCAAAAGGAACCAAGAACCCATTTTTCTGCGTGCATCCAGCCGGCGGTCACGTTCTCTGTTATGTGAATTTATCCCGCTATATCAGTGCTGAACAGCCGTTTTATGGCTTGCAAGCGCGAGGGTTTAATGAAGGTGAAGAAGCTTTAACGCGGATTGAAGACATGGCGAGTCTCTACGTTAAAGCCATCCGCGAATTTAAACCGGAAGGCCCTTATCAAATTGGCGGCTGGTCATTTGGTGGAGTGGTTGCCTGCGAGACAGCGCAACCACCAGCAAGGGCAAGAGGTGAGTTTGCTGGCGGTGCTGGACTCTTATGTGCCGATTTTGCTAGATGGCACTAAAATAATTGATGACGTTTACTTGGTGGGGGTTCTTTCCCGCGTGTATGGGGGGATGTTTGGACGTGACAATCTGGTAGACTCACAAGAATTGGAGGGTCTGAGCGTGCCGGCTCAACTGGAATACATTATCAATAAGGCGCGGGAGGTGGGAGTTTTTTCACAAGATTCTCAATACCAGCAAAATCGCCGGATTTTAGATGTTCTGGTGGGAACGCTGAAGGCGACTTATGCTTATAAACGCCGCCCTTATCCAGGGAAAGTCACTGTTTTCCGAGCGCAGGAAAAGCACATCATGGCTCCTGACCCCAAATTGGTCTGGGTTGAGCTATTTTCCATACTCGACGCTAAGGAAATCGAGATTGTTAATGTTCCGGGACACCATTACTCTTTCGTTCTCGAACCCCACGTTAAAGTTTTGGCAGAACGCTTAGGCGCTTGCTTGACTTAGAGCGTGTTTATAAAGTAATTGTTAAGCCTGAGTGGGGGCCAGAAACCGGGTTTCTAGCTGTGCGCCAGGAATCACCCATTACCGGAGCACAGGCGTCTCGCCTGTGCCCTCTCGCCTGTGCCGCGAACCTGTGCCGCGAACCTGTGCCTCGAACCTTTTCCGAAAAGCAGAAAAGCAGCGACAGACTTCTTAATTCCGCCGCTTGCTACCCCGAAACATTATTGAAAGTGGTTAAAAAATTAGACCAGCCGGTGAAATTCAGGCGAGATATGCCGAACCGATTAATAGTTTGAAAGCCACAGCATTCAATCTCGAACGACCTAGGGATGACTTGACTGGAACCTTGAAATTGTTGGGCGGTTCTCAGCAAGTAGGTCTCCCTAAAAAGGAGGTTATCCAGCCACACCTTCCGGTACGGCTACCTTGTTACGACTTCACCCCAGTCACCA
>CAZJNL010001064.1:0-2479 GCA_964546515.1 uncultured Oscillatoria sp. | reverse complement strand
TATTGGTATTCAAAAAAACAAAAAAAGCTGTTATATATATATCAAACCACATTATCCCAGATGTTGGGTGCGTCCCCCACGGGTAACGCACCCCAAGACCGACTTCCAGACGGCGCATATTACTTCAAGGTACTGGACATGATATAGCACACCAGAATATCAAAGCGATTTGAGATTTTAGATTTCAGATGGGTTAGAAAAGGTGGCTGACTGGCTTCACGCCGGCACCGTGACGCCATACCAGAAACCGGGTTTCTTTGGCTGGGAGAAGAGAAATTCTGGCCTTCTAGCCCCAAGAAACCCGGTTTCTTACCGCATAAGAAGAATACCAGACCCGCTCTCTAGCTTCCCGCCTGCTCCGTGACAGAGTTGAGCGCCTGCTGGTGATGGCAGGGGGAACCAATCCTTTCCAACCGGAAGTGATTTCATTCGCTCAGGTGCGGGCAGTTGCCTCCCCTCCCCCACCAGATTGGCCAGCATCAGGTTCCCCCCACGGGTGAGCCAATCCCGGAAAAACGCCGCAACTGGGGCGTAAAACCGCTTTTCGGGCAAGGGGAGACAGATGCCAACCCCCATCAAAAGACATTTGCCACTCTCTACCGATTAAAGCTGGAAGTTTTTACACTGGATGAAGAGATCCCTGTTTGGAAGCTTCCAAGCGCGGCTTTCTGTCTCCCTGAAAAGAACAACCTAAACTAGATATTAGTTGGGGACAGCTGTCTCAGCCTGAACCCCTTGAGACTCTGGCCAACTGAACCCTCGCCCTGCCGGCTGACACCTCGGATGCCGGCACACCTCACACACCCCAAAAGGAAAAACGAAATCATGGGATTGTTTGATCGCATTAGCCGAGTCATCCGGTCAAATCTCAACGACATGGTGAACAAGGCTGAAGACCCAGAAAAGATTCTCGAGCAGTCTATTATTGATATGCAGGAAGACCTGGTGCAGTTGCGCCAGGCCGTGGCCAGTGCGATTGCCACTCAAAAACGCACCCAGCAACAGTACAGTCAGGCCCAGTCACAAGCCAACACCTGGCAGCAGCGGGCTCAGCTGGCCCTGCAAAAAGGCGATGAGAATCTGGCGCGGGAAGCGCTGATTCGTAAAAAGAGTCACGCTGAAACAGCTGCTACCCTGAAAACCCAGGTGGATCAGCAAACGACTCAGGTGGAGACTCTCAAGCGCAACCTGATCGCCTTGGAAAGTAAGATTTCTGAAGCCAAGACCAAAAAGGACATGCTCAAGGCCCGGGTTGCCGCTGCTAAGGCCAACGAGCAGCTGCAAACCGCTATTGGCAACATAGGCACCAGCAGCGCTATGGCGGCTTTCGAGCGCATGGAAGAAAAAGTCTTGCAGATGGAAGCTCGATCCCAGGCTGCAGCTGAAATCGGCGGCAATACTCTTGAGGAGCAATTTGCTTTGCTCGAAGGCGGCAGTGATGTTGACGATGAGCTGGCGGCGATGAAAGCTCAGCTGATTTCCGGTGCTCCCACCCCCCAACAACTCCCCGCTGCCGGCCAAACGGCTGCCCCCAAATCCGGTTCAGCCGTTGATGACGAACTCGAACAGTTGCGCCGGCAACTCAACGACTCTTAGGTCCCATCGAGCCGGTGCCACTGTCCTTTCAGCCCAGACCTTGCTAGACTGCCTCCCATCCCCCGGCTTGTGCCCAGGGCCGCAAGTCTAGCAGGGCCTTATCTCAATTTTGGATAATGTATTCCTGATTTAGGATTAAGTGTACAATAGCAAAAGGCTATAATATAAACACTTTCAGCATTTTTAAAATAAAATGTAAGAAAATCAATCAAAAGGATGTTAGAGAATTTACCTGCCAGAGAGGCGGGCGGGATGCGGCTGCGGTTTGCTCAGGCGGCACAAAAAACGTCAAAATACAAATGCTTTAACATGATGCAGATTTTGTGTGAGGCTTGCCATGAGCGGGGTCATTTCCATTAGCGATGCTGAATTTGAAACCGAAGTTCTGAAATCCGCAAAGCCGGTGCTGGTGTATTTTTGGGCTGCTTGGTGTGGCCCTTGCCGGCTGGTGTCACCCTCGGTAAACTGGGTGGCTGATACCTGGGGAGATCGCCTGAAGGTGGTGAAAATGGAAGTCGATCCCAATCCCGCCACTGTCAAACAGTATCAGGTAGAAGGCGTTCCCGCCCTGAGGCTGTTTCAGGGGGGTGAGGAGATCCAATCCCACGAGGGAGCCATTACCAAACAAAAATTGGCCAGCATGCTGGAAGCACACCTCTGATAAAGTTATTTGTCCAAAGTAGAGACGCGATATGTAGAACGCCCAGTCGCGTCTCTACATCTGACAAATTACAAATGAAAAATGAAAAATAAGCAAATATGCAATTTGCCAAGCGTTTAGAACCCCTGCGCTCCAATGTATTTGCCGACATGGACCGGGCCAAGGCGATAGCAAGGGCCGCCGGACAGGACGTGATAGACTTATCCCTGGGATCTTCCGACC
>CAZJNL010001063.1:0-2479 GCA_964546515.1 uncultured Oscillatoria sp. | reverse complement strand
GGTTTATAAAAGAAATAATCCTCACAACTCAATTATAACCGCTATATACCCTTCACCCGCCCCTGCCAGCCGCTAGAATAATATCCTAGTGTAGCCGTAAATCCATGACACTGACGCAAGTTTGGGGCGCTCTGCTTATGTTCACAGTCTGCCCGATTTTGGGGGGACTGCCTCTGATTGCCTGGATTACCAAAGCCCTCACCGGCTCTCAACTGGCTGAACTGGGCACCGGCAATATAGGTGTGTCAGCTGCATTCTACCACGGCGGGCGGCTGGCAGGGATTCTGGCGGTGCTCTCGGAAGCAGGCAAGGGTATTGCGGCGGTGTTGCTGGCTAGGTTTTTCTTCCCATCTAACCCGGAGTGGGAGTTAATCTCCCTCATCGCTCTGGTTCTGGGGCGGTACTGGATAGGCAAGGGTGCCGGCACGACGAATGCCGTTTGGGGCTTTATCGTCCATGACCCAGTGGCTGCCGGTTTGGTATTCTTGATTGGCGGCATTAGCTTTACTATTCTCAGAGAGCGACAGTTGGGAAGGCTGGCGGTTTTGGTGCTGTTCCCCCTGATTCTGGCTGTGCGACACCCGCACGAGGGGGCTCGCTTCGTCGGCGCGATCTCTCTGGCGCTTTTGCTCGCCTGGATTTACCGCAACATCCCGGATGATTTGGATTTACCCGCAGAACAGTCACAGGCAAATTCGCAAAAAATGTTTCGCTTTTTTCGAGGAGATAGGGCGATTGTGTCGCTCGACCGGCAGTTGGATGCGGGCAAAGTTGGTCAGAAAGCGGCGACACTCTCGCAGCTGCTGCGCTGGGGCTACCCTGTGCCGGCGGGATGGGTGCTTCCGCCGGGTGACGATCCGCAACCGCTTGTGGATTTTTTGCAACCGGCACCAGATAAACCGCTGGCGGTGCGCTCTTCTGCGGTGGGGGAGGACTCGGAAGTTGCTTCCGCTGCCGGTCAGTACGAAAGTATTTTAAATGTTAGCAGCCGGGAGGAATTGCAGGATGCGATCGCCCGGTGTTTGGCGTCCTATGACCGGCCCGCTGCGCAAGCTTACCGCCGCGATCGCCACCTCCGGGAAGATGCGATGGCGGTGCTGGTTCAGGAACAAATTCGCGGAGTTTTTTCTGGGGTTGCGTTCAGCCGCGACCCGATATACCGGCAGGGGGATGCGGTGGCGATTGAAGCGCTTCCGGGAGATTGCTATCGCATTGTTGGGGGTCGGGTGACGCCGGAACAGTATCGGGTTTTTGTCCGGGATGAGGATGTGGATGGGGCGACAAGCTGGGTGATGCCGGCTCTTAAGCTGCTGGAAATGGAGGGGGCTGGGGATGTGCCGCCGGCTCTGATCCAGCAGGTGGGGTTCTTGGCGCGTCACTTGGAGCGGCGCTACCGGGGGGTTCCGCAGGATATTGAGTGGACTTATGATGGGCGGCACTTGTGGCTGCTGCAAGCGCGACCGGTGACGACTTTGCTGCCGGTGTGGACGCGCAAGATTGCGGCGGAAGTGATTCCGGGACTGATTCGCCCGCTCACTTGGTCGATTAATCGCCCTCTGACGTGCGGTGTCTGGGGGGAGATTTTTACGGTGGTGCTGGGTGCCGGTGCGGCGGGGCTGGATTTTAATGAGACGGCGACGCTGCATTACTCCCGCGCCTATTTTAATGCATCCCTCCTGGGAGAGATTTTTCTGCGGATGGGGCTGCCTCCGGAAAGTCTGGAATTCCTGACGCGGGGGGCTAAGTTTAGCAAGCCGCCGCTGAGTTCGACTTTGCGGCAATTGCCGGGGTTGCTGAGGTTGCTGGGGCGGGAGTTGCGGCTGGAAAAGGATTTTGAGCGGGACTGCCGGCGCTATTTTGTGCCGGTTTTGGAGGATCTGGCAAAGCCGGTGTCTCCTGTGTCGCCACCGGCTCTTTTGCAGCGGGCGGATTCTATTTTGGAGGCGCTGAAGCGAGCGACATATTATAGCATACTGGCTCCGCTAAGTCTAGCGTTGCGGCAGGCGGTGCTGAAGGTGCCGGATGGGGAGTTGGATAGAAGTCTTTTGCCGGAGGTTGCAGCGACGCGAGCGATACGGGAACTGGCGGCAGCTTGTCGCGCGGGGGCGTTTGGGGAGGGTGTGCTGCGGTTAATTCCGGATGAATTGATGTCGGACAGCGGGGCGGTGTTTGCGCGGCTGGGAGAATTGCCGGGGGGTGAGAGGGTGCTTGAGGAGTTTGAGGGGTTGCTGGAGCGTTACGGCTATCTGAGCGACTGCGCGACGGATATTGGGGTTCCGAGGTGGAAGGAGGAACCGCAGCCGGTGCGGGACTTGTTTGTGCAGTTTTTGCGTGTTGGAGAGGGAGAGGGGGGGAGTGAGCCCCACGAGCGCGTTGGGCGCGGTGGCTGGAAGGTGGGGGCTGTGGGGGCGCGGGTGAATCTGACGGGGCGGGTGACGGAGGTTTACAGCCGGCTGCTGGCTCAGTTGCGGTGGTGTTT
>CAZJNL010001062.1:0-2480 GCA_964546515.1 uncultured Oscillatoria sp. | reverse complement strand
TCCAGTCATTTGCCGCAGTTCTATCCCTGTTGCGACATCCCACAGTCGCACGGTTTTATCCCCACTCCCCGATGCCAGAAAAAAGCCATCTGGGGAGAAGGCGACGCTGTACACCGACTCCGCATGTCCAGACAGTCGCCGCAAGAATTGCCCGGTGCGCAAATCCCACAAATAGATATCTCGCGCCCCACCCAAAGCGAGCCGAGTGCCATCTGGACTCACAGCGCCGCAATTCGCAGGGCAATCTATCTCCCACAGCGCTTCGCCGGGACTCATATTAAAGAGTGCCGCACCGCCAATCGCACACACCAGCACCAACTCCTCATCCAGGGGAATTACATTTTTGATTTCCCCGCGCCCCAGTCGCCGCACCATCCCCTGCTGCGCCAGTTGTGGCCAAATAAAATTGCCCCGCAGTCTTGCCACTGCCGGCACTTGAACTGCCGGCACTTGAACTGGCGGCGGATTTCCAGACGCGATAAATCGCGTCTCTACAAGAGTGTTCCACCATTCTCGCACACTTTTGGGGCGCTTGTCTCTGGCTAAAGGCAATGCTGCTGCGACCAAACTTTGCCAGGGTTCTTCTAAATCAGGCTCCCAATTTTCTCCCATCAGGCGGCTGAGAGCGGATTCTGGCAAATTGCCGGCTATTATTTCGTGCAGCATCATCCCCAGCTCAAAAATATCGCTTTCCGCCCCCAACGGCTTGCCGGCGCTCAATTCTGGCGGCGCGTAGTCGGGGGTAAACGCTCCCGTGCTTCGGGTTTGCTTGGCGGTGCCGATTTCTTGCTTCGCCGCCCCAAAATCTACCAGCACGATCCGCCCTTCTGGCGTTAGCAAGATATTATCCGGTTTGATATCCAGGTGACACACACCTGCTTGGTGAACCGCCTCCAAAGCTGCAACCAGCGCCCCCATAATTTCTCGCACCTGCTGGGGAGGCAATTTGTTTCCCGGTTGCGCATCTAATTCTTGCCGCAAAGTGCGCCCCGCTATCAGTTCCATCACCAGATAGCCGGTGCTGTTCTCTTCAAATAAATCCTGCACCCGCACCACATTGGGATGGTTGAGTCTCGTCAAAATCCGCCCTTCCCGCACGAATCGCTGCAGCCATCGCTGGAAGATATCCTGTTTGTTTTGCGGTACGGTAAGGGTGCGGTTGGTGGCGTGCCGGTGGGCGAGTTCTTGGGGGTAGAATTCTTTGATCGCCACCGGCTGCTCTAAAACTGTGTGACGGGCGCGGTAAGTTACGCCAAACCCGCCCCGCCCCAAAGCATATTCTATCTCATAGGCGTCGGCGTTTAAGCGGGTGCCACTGGGCAGCACATCTCGCAGCAGGGAAGGCAAATGTGCGCCGCAGTTTGTGCAGTATTGCGTATTGAGCGGGAGTCCGTCTTTATGGCAGTTGAGACAGCGCATGGTTCCGGCGGTAGTGGTTTGCACCGATTATACAATAGATGTGCCGGGTGCGGTAGATGGTTGGTTAAAATTGCTGCTGCGCCCACCGGCGAGACGGCTGGCGGGGAGATGCCGGTGGCTGTGCGGAGATGCCGGCTGCACCCGCCAATGAAGCCGGTGCCGGCGGGCTTTAATAATGAACCGCCAAGACGCCAAGTACGCCAAGAAGGAAAAAGAAAGAGTCAGAGGGATAGAAGAATTAATTCCCGGCAATTGACCGGACATGATATAAGAGGCTAAGAGGCGTGCGACGGGAGCCTTAGTGGGGTGTAACCCTTCACGGATTCGCCAACAGCATCATTCTATTCGCAAGGGTTCTCTATTATTGAGAGAGATGCTGCCGCACCAATTATATAACAGATGTGCCGGCGGCGCTATCTGACCTGCTTGAAAGCCGACAGTTGGCAATCGCCACGCCCAGGCCACAAATACAACCCTTATCTGCCGGCACATTTTCCCCCACATACATCCTAACACAAGTGCTGCCGGTTGGGCGAATTTTTTCGATAACTTGTGGGTAATTAAGACCCCCGTTTTCTTCAATAACCGGCTTATCCTCAGCCACCCCCCACTTCCTCACCTCTTTTGGCGGACTTGGCGTCTTGGCGGTTCATTAATAAAGCTGCGGCTACTGGCCCCAAATTAAACCCACATACATCCTAACACAAGTGCTGCCGGTTGTGCGAATTTTATCTGGAAAATTTTGGAATTTTCAATGCCGCACCCGCTAGCAAGAAGCCCGCTCAGGCTGGCTTTGTTTGATGAGCCGCGAATTCTATGAGAATGTTCCGTGCGCGTGAAGGGTTAGACCTTAAGACGCTCCCCACGCTTTCTAGGGTTTCGAGCACGCCTTTTACCCCTCCTAACCCCCCTTTCGGGGGTAGTGTTTCCCAGATGCCCATCTCCGTGTCCCGAAACGACCAGAATACTGGTGCAGCCGGTCAATTTGGCAATGCAGCCGGTCAATTTGGCAATGCAGCCGGTCAATTTGGCAATGCAGCCGGTCAATTTGGCAATGCAGC
>CAZJNL010001061.1:0-2482 GCA_964546515.1 uncultured Oscillatoria sp. | reverse complement strand
AGCCCATAAGTTCGTAGTTGGGCTAAAGCCCAAAAGTTCGCAGTTGGGCTTTAGCCCAAAGGTTTGTAGTTGGGCTAAAGCCCAAAGTTCCCCTCGTTCCCAGGCTCCGCCTGGGAACGCCCCAAGGTAGGCTCTGCCTCCTCTCTCGCACAAGCAGATGAAAAGCCTAACCGTTTATCGGGCCGGCGGCAATTCAACAATTTACGATTGAACGGTCTTTATAAAACACGCCTTAAGACGGTTTTTGTAGGTATGCTTTCTTCCGGATATTCCGCAATTTGCGGGCTGGACGCCCCCAAATCCCCATCTCCCCGACTCTCCCGACCGGCAATTGATAAGCAAAACTTATTTAAATTGGGAAAAGCGGGGCTAAATTCATAATTCACCGGGCCGTGACGCCCCACTTGCCGGCACCGGCTGGGTAAACCGGCAGTAATTTAGGCTAATTTACGATTAAACGGTCTTTGTAAAAAGCGGCTTTAGACGGGTTTTGTAGGTATGCTTTCTTCCGGAGATGAGGGAATTGGCGGGCGAGGGATAAAAGAAACCGGGTTTCTGGCCCAATGAAACAGCCCTGCCTCTTACCCCCCCTCCCCGCGTGCGGGGAAGGTGGGGCCCCCTCTGGGGATAAGGGGCATAGGTTGGGGGGTGGGGTTGATCCGGCTGCAACGCCGGGCTCGCTGTGCCACCGGCACCCATACTGTGTCAGGATCTGAATGTTGCAACTCTTTTAAGTTGAATTCTGACATGCCGGTTCAAACTCCTGCCGCTCTGCTGCCCTTCATTGGTTCTGAAGTCCAATCGACTTACGATGAGGCGCGAGTCGCAATCCTTCCCATCCCCTACGAAGCGACGACCACCTACCGGCGAGGGTGCCAAAACGGGCCGGCGGCAATTCTAGACGCCTCGCAACAGCTGGAATGCTATGATGAGGAGCTAGACCGGGAAATCGCCGAAGAGGTGCGCATTTATACCTTGCCCCCCGTGGCGGACACCCGGAATGGCCAGAGGGTGACATCTGAAGAAATGCTGCGCGTCACCCAGCAAGCGGTGCTAGAACAGATTGCCGGTGGAAAATTCGTCATCGCGCTGGGGGGCGAACACAGCATCACCCAAGGGGTAGTGGAAGCTTACCGGCAAGCGTATGGGGATGAACCCTTCACAGTGGTTCAAATCGACGCCCACGGAGATTTGCGCCACGAGTACGAGGGGTCAATCTACAACCACGCCTGCGTGATGCGCCGGATTGTGGGCATGGGGTTGCCCACACTGCAAATCGGCATCCGCAGTATTTGTAAAGAAGAAGCCGACCTAATTAAAGAAAAACAGCTGCCGGTGATTCGGGCGCGGGATATTGTCACCCAGCCAGATTGGATGGAGCGAGCACTCGCCAGCATCCAGACGAAACGAGTGTTTTGCACCATCGATCTCGACGGACTGGACCCGACGCTGATACCGGGCGTGGGCACCCCAGAACCGGGCGGGTTGAATTGGTACAGCCTGACAGCCTTCTTGCGGCGGGTGTTTGACTCCCACGAAGTTATAGGGTGCGATGTCATGGAGTTAGCGCCGGTGGTGGATTCAGTAGTTTCCGAATTCACAGCGGCCAAATTAGTCTATAAACTAATTGGATACCAAGCTTTGGCTCAAGGCTGGTAGGGGTGGGCAACGCTTCGGCTGTGTGTTGATTATCCCTGACCGTGACTGACACTTCGGCAAGATGACTTTTATGGAAATAACCGCTACTCCCGCAGATAGCTATGCCCCAGATTTTGAACTGCCAGGAATTGACGAGCGGGTACACCATTTAGCCCGCTATCTGGAAAATTTTCAAGCGGTGGGGGTGGTGTTCATGTGCAATCACTGCCCTTATGTGGGCCTGTATCTAGACCGGCTCAAAAAGATCCAAGCGGATTTTGAAGAGCGAGGGGGAACCTTGATAGGCATCAACGCCAATGATGCCGAGCTGTATCCCGACGACAGCTTTGAGAACATGAAAACCTTCGCCGCTAAGAATCAGCTCAACTTCCCCTACATCCGGGACGTGACCCAGGATGTGGCTCACTGCTTCGGAGCGCAGAGAACGCCGGAGGTATTTTTGCTGGACAAGAACGGCGTAGTGCGCTACCGGGGGCAAATTGACGACAGTGCCAATGACCCAGAAGCGGTGCGGGTGCCCTATTTGCGGAACGCCATCTCGCAATTGCTCAGCGGGGAGCAGGTGACGCTGGCGTCCACGGAAGCGATTGGCTGCTCGGTGAAGTGGCGGGAGTGATCGAGGTGTCAGGGGCGTGGGGCGGGCGGCGTCGTGAGGCATGGCCCAATGCCCCATGCCCAATGCGATGATGCCCAATGCCCAATACCGCCAATCCCTAACCGTTGCAAAATGCCTCTCTGCTGCTATCGTATGGTGGAGGGAAATTCAGTGGAGAAAGTAGTCACTGCATCATGGGTATAGTTTATCGGCGGATTCTGCTGAAGC
>CAZJNL010001060.1:0-2486 GCA_964546515.1 uncultured Oscillatoria sp. | reverse complement strand
GTCACAGCATGCTATTATATCAGTTTACCGCCGGGTCACGCTACTGTATTATGTCAGCTGATCCTGGATGAGTCAAACTAGAAAAACCCCCCTAAGTGCCGAGCGATGTTTAAAGTGATAACCCCTGGATTCTCCCAAGAATTCGAGAGATGGACAGATGCCTTGAATGCGGCGAAATCTCTCAAACCAAAATGCAAGAGTCTCTTTGAAGACATCCGAATTTATGAAGGTGAGGAATTGGTGTGGGTTTACAGCCGGACTCACACCTACCCTCAATATTTCGGGGCGGGTACATATAATAGATTAGCACTGTTATTTTTGAAAGAAGCGCAGGAGAGCGGCGAAGAGTGGGCGATGCCAAAAGACTCAGATGCTTGATTGAGCCTGCGGGTAAACACTTGCGCTTATAATGCTAATCATTAAGTATATCTGAGCGGAGGGAGAAGTTCGTTGAGAAAGCTACTCACAGCCATACTGCTGTCAGTCCTGACTGTTGCCTTGAGTTTGCCGGCTTTTGCGGCGGATACTGCGAGCGGCGCACAGGTTTTTAGCGTCCACTGTGCCGGCTGTCACCCGAACGGCGGCAATATTATCCGGCGGGGTAAGAACCTGAGCCAAAAAGCGCTGAAAAAATATGGCATGGATTCAGTTGAGGCGATCTCCTCTCTGGTGGCGAACGGCAAGAACAATATGTCCGCTTTCAAAACCCGCTTAAGCGCAGAGCAAATCGAAGCTGTCGCCGCTTATGTGCTGGAGCGAGCTGAAAAAGGCTGGCGCTAAGAGCGGGTTTGTAAAGTAGAAACATCCAGAAACCGGGTTTCTTCATGAAACCCGGTTTCTAGTTTTATCCTGGGGTTTACAAAAGTTTACCTGCTGTGTTAAAATGTTCTAAAGAGATTGGAACCTCACCCTTTAGCGTCTTTTCCGCTTTTGGGACAGGCGGGACGCCTGTCCTACGCCTCTGAGCCTATCGGCTCAGAGGGGGGATAAGATAAAGGGGAAATTGTTTGAGACACTGTCCACCTTATAGAGAACCAAGACTGGAAGATGAAGCTACCCGAATCAAGCCGGCTGCAGTTCACCCCGGATATGAATATCTGCCGCATATTAAATGGCATGTGGCAGGTGTCTGGCGCTCACGGACGCATTGACTCAAAAGCCGCCATTCAGACTATGTTTGAGTATGTGGATGCCGGTTACACGACTTGGGATTTGGCAGATCATTACGGACCGGCAGAGGATTTTATTGGGGAGTTCCGGCGTCAGCTAGTCGCCACCCGTGGCGAGGAAGCTCTCAACAACCTGCAAGCTTTTACTAAGTGGGTGCCAAGACCGGCAAAAATGACGCGCAAGCTGGTTGAGGAGAATATCGGCATATCCCTGCGAAGGATGGGAGTGAATTGCTTAGACTTGATGCAGTTCCACTGGTGGGAGTACCGGGATAAAAACTACCTGGACGCGCTCAAGTACATGGCGGAACTCCAGCAGGAGGGCAAAATCAAGCACCTGGCGCTGACAAATTTCGATACCGAACACCTGAAAATTATTACTGAAGCCGGCATCAAAATCGTCTCCAACCAGGTGCAGTTCTCGCTCGTCGATCGCCGGCCTTTAGTGAATATGGTACAATTTTGCCAGCAGCACGACATCAAACTTTTCACCTACGGCACACTCTGCGGCGGCTTGCTGTCAGAAAAGTACCTGGGACAGCCCGAACCGCGAGGGGGAGAGCTTTACACCGTGAGCTTGAGAAAATACAAGAATATGGTGGATGCGTGGGGCGGCTGGAGCCTGTTTCAAGAGTTGCTGAATGCGCTCAAAGAGATTGCCGGCAAGCATGGGGTGAGCATTGCTAACGTGGCGGTGCGCTACATTTTGGAACAGCCAGCAGTTGGGGGCGTAATTGTTGGCGCACGGCTGGGGATATCGCAACACTTGGAAGACAACGCCAAGGTGTTTAATTTCAACCCCGATGCTGAGGATGATAAGCGGATCGAATCTATTGTTGGCCAATCGCGGGATTTGTACCAGCTGATAGGTGACTGCGGCGATGAATACCGGCGCTAGGAAATAGCAACCGCACGATGGTACTGAGAAACCCGGAAGAGGGCGGAAGGGCCCGCCCCTACGCTCACCGGGTTTCTGGGGCGTCCTCGCTCCAACTGAAAACCGCTATATCTGCGTTTATCTGCGGTTATCTGCGGTTATCTGCGGTTAAAATCAAAAAACCAGTTTCTAAAAATTACTATGACTGACGAGCGAACTGAAATATTGGCAGCTAACCAAGCTTTTTACCGAGCCTTTGAGAGAAAAGACATCGAAGCGATGAGTGCGGTGTGGTCGCAGGGAACCGGCAGCCTTTGCATTCACCCCGGACGCAATGCGCTGCGGGGGTGGAAGGATATTCGCGCCTCTTGGGAGCTGATATTTAAGAACACCAGCTACCTGGAAATCGAGACAGAAATTATTACCGCAGAGGTGCGCGA
>CAZJNL010001059.1:0-2488 GCA_964546515.1 uncultured Oscillatoria sp. | reverse complement strand
TTATGGCTGAGCTGTTCATCCGCTGGCTGGATGAATACCTCTATCTGGAAGATGCCGGCTACATCACGGTGGCCTTGGTGGGATTGCGGCTTCTGCTCAAGGTTGTCAATTTTGAATCGGTGCTGCCGGAGTGGGTGATGATTTCGTCTATTGCCCTGTTATTCGTTTGGGGATTTTCCAAACGCAAGCAGCACAACCCTGAAGCTGCCGGTGAGGCTGAAGAAATTCCTGAAAACAAGCCTTGAGGTTCAGCGGGCTAAGGGCGACAGCCGCATCGATTCCGTTGGTATCGTTTTTGTATGTTTGGGGCTGGCTTCGCTGAAAATGACAGCGATACAAGCGAATATGAGGGCGATCGGTCATTGGCCAGTGACCAATGACCAAGAGCGCTTTACTCGTAAATCCAGCTGGTGAGGGAGGGCGACCAGCCGACTAATTCCTCTTGTTTGAACCAGAGGCTGATTTCCCGCTGAGCGGTTTCTATGGCGTCAGAGCCATGTATAATGTTGCGGCCAATACTAACCCCGTAGTCTCCTCGAATGGTGCCTGGTTCGGAGGTGAGGGGATTGGTGGCACCGATCATTTTTCTGGCTGCCGCGACGACGCCTTCACCTTCCCACACCATCGCTACCAGTGGCCCAGAGGTGATGAAATCAACCAGTCCGGCAAAAAACTTTTTCTCCCGGTGGACGTCGTAGTGCTGCTCGGCCAGTTCCCGGCTGACTTTCATCAGCTTTAAGCCCACTAGGGTAAAGCCTTTGGCTTCAAAACGGCGGATAATCTCGCCGACTAGCCCGCGCTGGACGCCATCGGGCTTGATTGCTAAAAATGTCCTTTCCAAACCGAACTCCTGGAACTGCATCAAATCACAGAAAAATCATACGCTAGGAGTGTCGCTGCCAGTTCAGTTGGTGAGTGTGCCAGCAAAAATCTGGCTTTATTTGAACCGCCATAGACGCGCCAGCGGCTAGCGCTAAGAGCGCACGGCCTTGCGGCCTACCCGCAGGGTACACGCCAAGACGCCAAGACGCCAAGAGCTCAGAGAAGAGAGGAGGAGGGAAGCGGGCGATCGCTGCATTCGCCAGCCACTATCCGCCGGCAGTTCCCCCGGGGAACGCCCTTCCCGGCGGCTATAGGCAACCGCACCGACAAGAAAAAACCCCCTCTCAGTTTTGCTGATAAGGGGGTTTTATTTAGAGTATCCTAAGCAGTAGGTTGGGCACTGCCAAACCCACCTACTTCACAGAGTCATTCCGCCAGCAAAAGCCTAGACGAATCTGAAATCTAGTGACAGGATCGCATCTGTTCGGTCAACCAAAACACCGATGACATCAGTGTCCTTCATAATATAGCCATCTGCAACTGTGGAGCTGCCGGCTCCAGGCTCGAATCCAGTGATCAGCGAGTAGTCACTTGCAGTTCCACGGAGTTGGATTTTATCTCCTTGCTCCCACGCAAAGTCTTGAATAATTGCCCAAGTATTGCCTTGGTAGAAGACGCCGGTGGAATCGCCCAGCACAAAAGTATCTGCTCCTAGCCCACCGGTTAAAGTGTCAACCTCCAAATACATGTTAGTGCTGGTTGCGCCGGTGAGTTTATCATTTCCATCACCGCCATTCAGGCTGTCGGAACCAGTTCCGCCTAGCAAGTTATCGTCCCCAGCACCTCCTGACAGGATATCATTATCTTCCATACCCCACAATTGGTCGTTCCCATCGCCGCCCAACATCAAGTCGTTCCCCTGGTGGCCGTACAGTTCGTCGTTCTCAGTGCCGCCATCAAGGGTATCGTTACCGAGTCCGCCATAGAGCAGGTCGTTACCAGAATTTCCTAATAGGCTATCGTTCCCGGCGTCGCCCCACACCTGGTCGTTACCAACGTTGCCCAATATCTTGTCGTTCCCGGCGTCGCCCCACAAATAGTCGTCCCCAGACCAACCATCTATAAGGTCATTGCCGTCACCTCCGCGAATCATATCATTGTAGGTATAACCAAACAGCGTATCATTCCCGCCCTTACCATCCATATCGATGGCTTCTGCGTCTTTCCAGGCATAGGATTCGGCAGCGGCTGTTCCTGTCCAGGTTGCCATTTGAGTGACTCCTTATTTGTCTCAACTTGCTGCCAGTTGCTTTCACCCCATTCCAAAGGTCTTCAGGAAAGTTATGGAAAAATTTTCTAATTTATACCCTCCGGCTAGGTTAAAGCCACGGTAGCGATACCCCTACCTTCCTTAAAAAAGAAAACAGTCGCGCCTTGAAATCAAATTTTGACAATATTCCATCCGTAATCATACGGATGCGAGTTATAATTGTTACCGAAAGAGGAAGTTTTATTACGCAGACAGTCCGTGGAGTGGGAAGCTGCTTTGAAACTTGCCGGTACGGCTTGTCCGCTTGCATCGATTTTGTATATATATGGTTGTAGGGGCTGATTATAGAGAGATATTTCTGGCACAGGGCAGAATTTTAATAAACCCGCCCCCACC
>CAZJNL010001058.1:0-2489 GCA_964546515.1 uncultured Oscillatoria sp. | reverse complement strand
AAGTTCGTAGTTGGGCTAAAGCCCAAAGTTTGTAATGCACCGGCAATCGTTACGCATGCGCCGGCAATCGTTACGCTTTGAGAGTGTAGCTATCCCACTCCAATCGCAAGTATCCTAGCAATATCACCGGCATCCTGCTATCCTTCGCCTGGCCAACAATTCATCTACTGCAGCACATGACCACAGGCCCAATTCCCGATGAGACTCCCAGCAATCTGCAGGAGCAACTCCTCCTGGAAGACGCCAAAGCCGGCAATGCCATACCCATTCAAGGCGGAGCCAGACGCCCACTGGGCGATGTTCCCCGACTTGTGGCTATCTATGGCGGCCAGCCCGAAGATTGGTTTAAAATGACCAGTAACGAAGCCTTTGTCATCAATGGAGCGTCCGTACAAGTCCATTGGTTCCGGAACAATCAAACTGGTCAAAACGTTGAGATAAAATTCAAACGTAATTATCCCAAAACCGCCCCCAAAAACCAGTGAGGTAAATAGATTATGATAATTCGCTGTATGGCTAACACGGGCGCATCTCTTCCTGAAAATTACCTAAATCCGTCTGTGTTTATCACCGAACGCACTGAGTTTAACCTGACGGTTGGGAAAGAATATATTGTTTACGCCTTTTACGAATGGAAGGGAGAGATATGGTACTATATCTGCGATGATAACTACACCTATTATCCCATGCAGAATCCCGCGCCGCTGTTTGAGGTGGTTGACGACAGGGTTTCTAAGTATTGGAGAGTGAAGCTATCCCCCAATGGCTTGCTAGAAATTGCATTCGAGGAGTGGTTTGCCGACCCCTATTTTTACGACAAACTCACAGATCAAGAAGAAGCAGAAGTTTTGATTTTTGAGAAAGTCAAAGAGCGCATGGATGCAGAAGCCCTATCCCCCCAACCCTCACCGGCAGAGGGCGAACCCGAGCAGCAAACCTCTCCGCCGGCGGTGCCGGTGGCTCCAGCTTTGGTTTAATCAGCCACCAAAGAACGGCGCTGCATTTGCCAATGGAAATATAGCAGTTCTCAGTGGGATGTACCCTCAGCCCATAAACCCGGTGAGCGTAGGGGCGGTGCCACCCACGGAGACCGCCCCTACGGGTTTCTCAGTAGTTCACTAATATCAGAAACGCGCTAACCGGTTAGGTAGCAAAATTCTCCCTAACCGGCAATCCCCAAAAACTCCCGCACCGGCTGCAAATACCCCTGCGGATCTTCCAGCATGGGAAAGTGCGCCGTATTCGGAACCATCACAAACTCAACCTTCTCGCTGAGCGCCGCCGCCCGCCGGCCCATTCCTGCCGGTATAATCCTGTCATACTCCCCCGCCACCAGCAGCACCGGCACCCGCAGCTGAGCGAACTCGTGCGGCATCACCGTCGCCGCCTTCTCGCTGACCGAAGTAAAAATCGTCCCCAAAGCCGCCTCGTAATCCGCCATCAGAAAATCTTCCAAAAAGGCGCGACTTTGGGCACCGGCAAGGCGGCGGCGCAGGAACCTGGCCATAAACAGCCGGTCAGCCAAAGGAATCTTCGCCAGCCATGCCGGTCGAAACCTCACAACTTGGCCACCCCATTTGTGAAAAGCCTTAAACGCCTTCTCCTCGTACTCAAAAATGCCACTGCATGTTAAAATCGCCTTTTCCACCCGCTCCCCATAGCGGTTCAGGAACAGCGTCGCCACAGACGCCCCCATCGAATGGGCGTTCAAATACACCCGCTCCAGCTGCAGCGCATCCAGCAGCGCCGCCAAATCTTCCGCGTAGGTTTCCAGCTCGTAGTCCAGCCCCACCGGCTCCTCGGGCAGCCGCGAGCGCCCAAACCCCCGCATGTCGTAAATAACACAATCAAACCAATTTGTCAAGGCTTTGGCGGTACTTTCCCAGTAGCGAGCCGAGCCGGCCCATCCGTGCAAAAAAACCATCACCGGCTTCTTCTCCTCGGAAGCAGTCGGTGCCTTAATCCACTCACAGTAATGCTCAACGCCGCGAACTTTAATGTAGGGCATCCTGACCGAGCTAATTTCTAATTTTTCATGGGCGAGGGGGGGTGGGGAATCGGGCACGGCTTGGAACAGATAGCCTGCGCCCTGCGCCCCGCGCCCAGTTTACGCAGATTCTGGCTTGGGCAGCGAGGAGGGGTGCAGCAGCAGTTCTGCAGTCGAGCGCTTCTCCACCATTTCCCGCGTAATCGTGCAGCGAGTCACATCCTTGCGGGAGGGCAACTCGTACATCACGTCCAGCATCAACTCTTCCACGATGCCGCGCAGAGCTCGAGCGCCCGTCTTGCGCCGGTAAGCCTCTTGGGCGATCGCCCGCATCGCGTCCGGCTTGAACTCCAGCTGCACGCTGTCCATCTTCAGCAGCTTCTGGTACTGCTTCACCAGGGCATTGCGGGGCTGAGTCAAGATAGCCATCAGCGCCTCTTCATCCAGCGGTTCCACCACCGCCACAATCGGCACCCGCCCGATGAACTCTGGAATCATCCCG
>CAZJNL010001057.1:0-2489 GCA_964546515.1 uncultured Oscillatoria sp. | reverse complement strand
TGAAATCTGGGGCTATACAGACAAAGCCCGCTGGCGCGGGCTTCACATTCCATAACCGGCAGGGTGGGCTTGATGGGTGACGGGTGCGAGCGCTCAAGCTACCGTCAAAGCCTTGCTAGCCATTTTTCTAAGGCTAAATCCACCAAGTAGTCTAAAGATTTATAGGGGGAGGTAGCGATTTCATATCTCACGCCCTCCACAGCTTCAAGTAATTCCATATCTTCCCGAGTCACAGGTTTTAAATCCTTAATATTTTTTCTAACTTTATTGATATTTTGTAAATACTTTCTGGCTAGAGGTCTTTCTGAAGTACCCCCAAAAAAGGTTATATTCCTGAAAGCATGATCGATATATAATCGGATATATTTACTGGTTTTTACGGTTTCTATTAGATTGGCAATTACTTTTTTACGTGAGGTTATTTTTGGGCCAATTCCCGTAGATACATAACCTTCTACCAAGCCAGTCCCATTCCAATCTGTCCAAAGTCTCGCTCTGCCAAGCTTTTCACTTGTCAGCCCTTTTAAAGGTAGCCACAGGAATAGGACTGGAGAGCCTTTACTATCAGAGCAGAACTCCGCACAGAATTTACTCGTTTGACTTTTTCCGTTGCCATACTTAATACTGCCGACAGGCGACATTTCTTCCATCCGCCTGTCAAAGCTGAGAATTTTCCGCCTAATCCTCAAAATCTCTTCCTGTTGACTGGGATTGCAGTTGATCAGAAGCTTCTCAAGCGCTTTGGGAGGACTAGGTATATTTTCAGGTATCTCTCTTTCTTGACGGAGAATCTCTCTTTGTAAAATTTTTCGACTATCTAGGTCTTTTAACTGCAGATATAAACTTTGAACGTCCTGAACGATGGCAAATTGCAAGAATCGGAAAGATAAAGTGTGATACTTCCTATCGGTAAAATTATCCCGATGAAAAGTTGGGGCAATGGCCACCAAGAGGACGGGCTGACGGTAGTCCACGTCTTCCGAGAAGGGTTTCTCCTCCAGCAAGGCGTCATAATAACGAGTCAGCTGCTGGACAATATACCGGTCTTCAGCATTTTTCAGCTCCAGCACCACTAACTGTTTATTCTCTCCCACGGCTAAGAGGTCGCAAAATTGACCGCTAACACAATACTGCTGCTTGAGGGGAGTCAATCCGAATAGCGGCTGCAAATTCGCCCAAACAAAATCTTCTAGAGCTGCCTCGCTCTCAAATTCCCACCCCGCGCCGGTTTTCCTTAAGCTGACGTAACCCGACACCTTACCTCCGCTGAACTCTCTGATTCAGCTTACCACGGCGGGAAGCGCCAGTCAAGCCGGTGAACCGGCGAATGCCCTTTACTGTCTTATTCACTACCAGGTCGCACAGAGTTCCGATACCCCCACCCCCCCTTGAAAAGGCGGGCTAAGGATTCCCCCCCTTTTTAAGGGGGGGCAGGGGGGGATCTGATTTGTGCGACTTGTTGGCGAACAGGAAAGTTCCTGCCCCTGAGCCGGTGGTTCGCAGGGGGCTTTCGCAGTGCGTGCGCTCATTCTATTCGCCAAGTCTGCCGCTGCCTGTGCTAACCTCCTTATAATTAATGAAACCCATTAACCGGCAGCCGGCATGAACCGAAAGAAAATTCAGCCAGCTTCTCTCGTCCGTTGGTTCCTGGAACTGACTCTCGCCATTTCACTCCTAACTTTACCCGTCAAGGCTCTACAAATGCAAATTACTGATACCGACCGCGCCGCCATCCGCTCTGTTATCGAGCGCCAACTTATCGCGTTTCAAAAGGACGATGCAGCCGGCGCTTTCGCCTTCGCCAGTCCGGTAATTAAAGCCCAGTTCAAAACGCCGGAAAACTTTATGCGCATGATAAAAACCGCCTACCAACCCGTCTATCGCCCTCGCTCTGTGCTGTTTGAAAAACTCACCACGGTGGAGGGATTCCCCGCTCAGTCGGTGCTGCTGCTCGGGCCAGATGGGGTGCCGGTGAGGGCGATTTACTTGATGGAAAAGCAACCTGACGGAAGTTGGCGGATTAATGGGTGCTATCTGGTTTCCGTAGAAAGCAAAACTGTATAAAGTTTGGTGAGAAACCCGGTTTCTTGGAGAAACCGGGTTTCTTTAAGAAACCCGGTTTCTGAGTTCAACCCGCAACATCTGGTTCCCTCCCTTCTGAAACTCATAAGACACCGGCACCCTTTCCACCCCATATCCCCGCGCTTGCAATTCCCCGATCACCGGCTGCAACCAGGGCGACACCTCCCCGGATATCTTCAACAAGGGAAAAATCCGCACTTCTCTGGCAACACGGCACATTTCCAGAATCGCAGCCAGATGAAACTCTTCTGACAGGTGGTCAGAATAGGTGAACAAAAAATGACTGCACAGCGCCAAATCAAACTGGCCGGTATTGAAAGGCAACACCGGCAGCTCACCCGTGACATAGCGCCCTTCTTCAACCCCCACCGGCAAATCTTCCAGAAATTGCCGCATCGCCGCCATTC
>CAZJNL010001056.1:0-2491 GCA_964546515.1 uncultured Oscillatoria sp. | reverse complement strand
GGCTTACCTAGTTGGCGGCGCAGTGCGAGACGCCCTCCTCGGACGCCAGTCAGAATACCTAGACCTGGATTTTGTCCTGCCGGCAAATGCAGTGCAAACCGCCCGCCAGATTGCTAATCTCTGCAACGCCGGATTTGTCCTCCTCGATGCCGGCAGACAAATCGCCCGCGTTGTCTTTGAAAATGCCACCGCCGACTTCGCCCAACAAGAAGGCCCAACCCTCGAAACAGACCTGCACCGGCGCGACTTCACCGTCAACGCCATCGCCTGCAACCCCCACACCGGCGAACTCATAGATCCCCTGCAAGGCTGTGCCGACTTGCAAGCCGGTTTAATCCGCATGATCTCACCCGCAAATCTGCAAGATGACCCATTGCGATTATTGCGTGCCTACCGGCAAGCCTCCCAACTCAGCTTTACCATCGAACCCGCAACCGCAGCCGCCATTCGCCAGCTGGCACCCTCACTCGCCCAAATTGCCGCCGAACGAATCCGCACAGAATTGAGCTATCTCCTCGCCACTCCCCAAGGCACCCCCCAGTTGCAAGCCGCCCTAGAAGATGGCTTACTGCAAACCTGGTTCCCCAGCGCCACCCTTCCCAGTTTCCCCCTGCTAGCAGCAATTGACCGGTCAGCCGTTCAGCTAAAAGAAACTTGGCCAGAATTAGCTGCCGAACTGTGCCGCGAGATTCGCGACACCCTGAAAACCACCTTGCTCAGCATTGCTAAACTCGCGAGTTTGCTAGATCCCAACCCCCAGCAAGCCGAAAAACAGCTATTGAATTTGAAATACAGCAACCCCGAAATCAAAGCCACCCTCGCCGTAGTAAAATACTTGCCAGAACTGTACCCAGCACCTAAATCCATGCCGGTGCGAGAGCAGTATTTCCTGTTTCGCCACCTCGGGCCGGTGTTTCCCGCCCTAGCAGTGGCGGCGGTAGCAGCAGGCACACCCGCCGGTGCCATCGCCCCCCTCATCCAGCGCTACCTCACCCCAGAGGATCCCGTCGCCTATCCCGCACCCCTCCTCACCGGCAGCCACTTAATGGCCGCCTTGAATTTGCGGCCCGGCCCACAAATCGGTTTCCTGCTCACAGAAATTGCCATAGCACGCGCCGAAAATCGCATATCCACACCAGAAGCCGCTCTGCAATTTGCCTTCCAGCAACTGCGCCGCGAGATTTCGGCAAAAGGCGGTGGCAAAACTTCTTGACACTGAACCCGTAGCGTGCTAAGATAAACATTTCGCTCGACTGCCCGATTTGCTGTTTGCAGCAGCTTTTGGGCGCTCGCTCGTTGCGGGTGACGAAAGTTACTCGCACCCTACTGTCGTTATGAGGCCATCATGGCTAAACGCCGCAACCCTAAAAAAGAAAAAGCTCTCCGCAACCTAGCTTACGCTCGCCGGTTTCGCAAACGAACAGCACCAGGCAGTTTTGGTAAAAGGCGCTTCTGGCGCGACAATCGCCAGGAAGACTCTAGAGAAGAGAAAGATAGCATGAGCGCCGAGGACATGAATGTCTGAGCGGTGCGCAAGCGTGGCCCTTCCCCTGACGCACCTGCCTCAGAGAGAGACTCCCTTACAGCTTCTGACGCACCGGCAAGCACTGTGCTGTCCAGCGAGCGCATCAGGTGTCAGCTGTCGGCAACGCCCAAAGCTTTGCACCGGCAGTCTTGACGTTTATCGACAAACCTGGTATAATTTAAAACCCAACCGACTCGGGTTGAACAAACTTGTGGCGGGTAGCTCAATCGCTTAGATTGCCAATCATCCTTGATTCACAGAAGAATTGCGGGGGATTGCCTTCCAAGCAAGAGAGTGCGGGGCACTCATCTCGCCCCGCCACACCTTCCAAGGCAAAAGTAAACAGTAAAAGCCACAGGCGCAAAACGCGATATTATTTGCCTGTTACCCAGTCTTCCATCTTTGCCACAGTTCTCCCAAACCGCCACGATGACTGCATGTCGCGCATGCTCCGTGAAGATTTATTATCAGGAATTTCCGAGCGCGAAAAATTGAGATAAATAGTATCCTCTCAGGTGGGTGAAAAACGGTTTATCTCTGATTATTAAATATAAAATACTGGCAGGCATTAATCCAACCCGGCAGGAACTGACAGGTGTAATACTTAATTAGCTTAAAGTTAAACAGAGTGGAGAATATACCTCTAGCGGTATAATCAGGATACTAAAATAGATGCTCCTCCAGTAAGATGTACTAGACCCTGCAAGGTTTTTAGGATAATTTGCAGAATTTAAAACGCTTGAAACACGAGGAGTACAGTTATGGCAAACAAGAGCAATCGCGGATTTGCTTCTATGGACGACGAAAAACAGCGCGAGATAGCAAGCAAAGGCGGTCACGCCGCCCATGAGAAGGGAACCGCCCACGAATTCACACCCGAGGAAGCAAGAGTTGCCGGTCGCAAAGGTGGCGAAACCGTCAGCCAAAACCGCGATCACATGGCTAAAATTGGCCGCAAAGGCGGAG
>CAZJNL010001055.1:0-2496 GCA_964546515.1 uncultured Oscillatoria sp. | reverse complement strand
TCGGGTGCCGGTGCGCCTAGTGAGGCGAGAAAAGGAAAGGGTAGCCAGCAACGAACTCGGCGGATCCGGCGGCAAATTTCATTAGGTAGATACCCTTAGGTTGTGCTTTTTCTAATCTTTTAATACTCTACATTAATTTTCTCCAATTGGCAAGATATCCCCCGATTTTCCTCAAATTCTTTCGGAGCGGGGAATTCCGCCCGCCTCACGACAAATCTGCCAGACTTCAGAGAAAAAACTTCGCCCGCTTACTGTTGGCAATCTGCAATTTATCGGGCGATCGACAGGGATTGAGAGGGTGATATCATGTCCGGTAAATTGACATAAAAAAACCTCACCCCCTCACCCCCCACAAAATGGGAGAAGGGAAAAAAATTTAATCTTTTTCAAACTCCCCCTCTCCCCTTGTGGTCGAGGGGGTTGGGGGGTGATTGGCTCTGCGGAAGTGCAATTAACCAACCGGACATGATATGAGCGGGAGCAATTGATCACCGGCACTTCACCGGACTCGCTCTGACTTGACTCGCTTACTGTTGGCAATCTGCAATTTGCGCGGTTCGCGGGGTGCCGTACTCTCGCGCTTCGCAATCTACTTACTGTTGGTAATCTGCAATTTGCGCTAAAACAGCTAGCACATAAAGTCGAATTTGTCAAGAAAGTCTGCCGGCTTTTATATTTCACCCAACATCTGCGAATCTTCCATCCAATCGCCGGTGCCGGTGCGTCCTGAGGGGGGGGTTCCTCAAATTGTGGCAACGCAAGCCGATAAATCGGTGAGGGGAGAAAAAATCTAATCTTTATCTTGCTCCCCCTCTCCCCTTGTGGTCGAAGGGGTTGGGGGGTGATTGGCTCTGCGGAAGTGCAATTAACCAACCGGACATGATATGAGGGGGAATTTGCTGCGGTTGTTGTCGGCGGAGCCGACCACAGAGCGTTCCCAGCATGAGCTGGGAACGAGGAAAAAAGCCCCCTCCCCGTTCACGGGGAGGGGGTTGGGGGTGGGGTTCCCAGGATGCCGGCAAAGAGTTTTAAAAATGGCACGCTCACCCTACCGGGCTCCCGTCCAAGGGCTGACTTGCAGCACTCCTCCTGGGGTAAAAACAACCTTGTATTTAGCTAGTGGCTCCTGAGTGTCGGTAGCAGGAGGCTGGCGCAAGCTGGGGAGGGGAGTTTCCCCAACGTAGTCAGAAGCGGGTTGATTGAGCGGCGTGAAATCTGCAATCACCCCATCTTTAGTAATGCTGACGCTGAAAGTTAAATCGCGATCGAAAGTCGGATGGGTTCGCCATGTTTTGTCAATTTCATCGTATAATTTTAACTCCAACTCTTTGAGCAGCACTTCGTCAGTAATCTCCTGCGAAGCGCTCGCTCTCGCAGTGCCCCCCTGCCAAGGACTGACTTGCACCACCCCGCCGGCAGTCAGCACAACTTGGAACTGAGCCAGAGAACTCGCAGTCACAGTACCGCCTTGAGGGGAAATAGAAATCAGGTCTTTCAAGGGCGTTTCCTTAACATTAATAGCCGCTTCGTTCACCGGCTTGTACCCGACAACCGCGCCGTCACCGCCCACACCGACACGGTAAATTACCTCCTCAGACAGGGGTGGCTCTCGCTTCCAAGCCCGGTCGATTTGGTCGTACAGTTTCCACTTTAAACTTTCCAGCTCGTTTGGGTCGGTAATTTCCGGCACAGAAGCCAGCACCGCATCCAGATCCGAACCTGAACTGGCATTGCCGGACTCAGCCGAGGGTGTGGGAGTTGTAGAAATTGATTCAGTATTGGACTGGGGCGCAGGCTCGCCCGGTCTTTGCACCTGAGGAACCGGCATCAAAGCGAAGGCGATGGCGGCAGCCGCTAAACTGGACAGGCCAACAGCTGCCGGCACAGCCCGCTTGGCCAGAGGTTCGTAGGTTCTGGCATATCTCTTAGAAACCGGCGTCAGCTGCAGCGACATATCCGGCAGAGTGCGGCTGTCCGCAAACAACTGGTCAACCGCCTCCACCAAATCGAACAGCTGCACAGTGGTTAAATCCATCTGAACCGGCGAAAGACTTGCCCCTGACTCCCCAATCCTCGCCCCCGACTGAACAGTCAGCCGGTGCAAATTCCCACCGATTTTTTGCAGCCGCACCAGTGGCGTGCGACCGTTTTCGTCGCCCGGGTGGGGCACCCCACTCAAAAATTCCTGAGCGTAGCGGCTGGTTGCCGTCACCAAGCCTTCCAAAAACTCCCGCCCCCCCGTCAGCGGTTTGTCTCGAGCGGCCAGCCGGCACTCGACATTGACTAACATTGACATTAACGGGCGGGCGTCTGACGGACTCGCGGTAAGGGTGTCGCTCAGCCCGTCTAAAATCAGAGTGCAGTTGGGCAAATTGTACTGGCGTCGAATAGTCATAGCACCTCCCCGTCAAACAGAGCGATCCAAAACCTGAGCATTCCCTTAGTGCCGGTGCAGAAAAGCAACTGACCCAACAAATCCAGAGCCAGCTGGTTCAA
>CAZJNL010001054.1:0-2497 GCA_964546515.1 uncultured Oscillatoria sp. | reverse complement strand
GACAGAAGTTGTCGCCACCGGCAGCACTCGCAGCAGCTTCCAGCTATCACCATCCTGCTTGTAAAGCGTCCAGGAACGAATCTCTCCACCGGCAGCCGGATTCCAAATTATCTGCCCATTTTTCACCGCGACTCCTGTCGGGAACGCGGGGGGTGCGGCATCCAAATCCGGCATTGTTGGCACCAGTGCCGGTGTGGCGTAGGTCGAAGATTTGAAATTCTCATAAACCCCTTGACTATTTTCCTTAAAAGCCTTCATACTGTAGTAAATATTCCCCAGAGAAAGCTGATTTTTGTAGCTGCGAGTAATTTCAACCTGCCTGGTAATTTCCTCAATTTTCCAGCTTTGGCCGTCCAGCTGACCTAAATTATTGCCTGCGTAAATGTGTTTGCGCTTGGGGTTCTGCTCAGTCCACCACTTCAGCAAAACTGGATAGCTTTGCCCCGGCGGATCGATGCGCCAGTAAAGTTGCGGCGCGAAATAATCCACCCAACCCTCCACCAGCCATTTTTGGGAGTCGGTATACAGTTCCTCGTAAGTATCCAACCCCTGAATTCCAGCCGGCTGTCCGGGACGGAAAATACCAAACGGACTGATGCCAAATTTGACGTGCCGCTTTTCGGCGCGAATTCCTGCGGCGAGGCGCTGAATCATTTGATTGATATTTGACCGCCGCCAGTCGCCCAGGATCATTTTGCCGCCAGCCGCTTGATAATCTGCATAAGTTTTATTATCAGGGAAAGACTGACCGGCTATGGGATAGGGATAGAAATAATCATCGATTTGAATGCCATCCACATCATAGCGGCGCACCACATCGAGAATCACGTCGTAAGCTCTTTGCTGAACAACAGCAGAGCCTGGGTCCATCCACAGGGCATTGCCATATTGGTAAACGCATTCTGGATTGGTTCTGGTAATGTGAGGGGAAACTGTTTGGGAGCCGGTTAAGGTCGTTTTGGCTCGGAAGGGGTTGAACCAGGCATGCAATTCAATATTCCGCTTGTGGCTTTCTGCGATGGCAAACTCCAGCGGGTCATAAAACGGCACAGGTGCCTGACCTTGGGTGCCGGTGAGCCAGTGACTCCAAGGCTCCAATTGAGAGGAATAAATAGCATCCCCTTCTGGGCGCACTTGCAAGACAATAGCATTGAAATTCATTGCTTGCAGCTGCTCAATAATTTGGATGAATTCAGCTTTTTGCTGCTCCACCGGCAGTCCTGGATTTGATGGCCAGTCCAGGTTCCAAACTGTTGCTACCCACACTCCCCGGAACTCCCGCACATGCCCAACATTAACCCTCTGTGGCTGGTCGTCGGGGGGAACAACAATATAATCGGAATGAATGCTAGGAACCTGGCCAATATGCACTAAAGCTTGATAGATAAAAGCCGCAACATCGGCGCGGGTTGCCACTTGATTCGGTTTGAGCGATTTCAAGGTCGGATAGTTAACCACCATGCTAGCGCCGGTGGCTGCTGCTACCTTGTCTGTTGCGTAGTCTGGAATCTGATCCGCATCTTCATAAAATTGTGAGAGGGGGAATTTGAGGTAGGATGTATTGTTAGAGGCAATCCCCAAGCCACTGACTAGGGAAATTAAGACTTGCACCTTTGTGATTTTGTCGTCAAGGCGGAAGCGCTTGTCGGGATAGCCCGACAAAAACTCACTTTCGTAAGCTTTTTGAATCGCTGCAGCTGCCCAGTGTTTGGAAGGAACATCGACAAAGCTGGCATACTTCCGCTTGGAAGGTTTCTGAAAGGCTTTCAGCAGGATGGCAGCAAACTGAGCCCGGTTCATGGCTTCGTTGGGTCGAAAAGTTCCATCGGGAAACCCGCTGACAATGCCGCGCTGGGCTAAGCCTTCTATGAAGGGGCGGGCCCAACTATTTTTTAGATCGGAAAAGCGAGGAGAGGTGTCTACCATATTTGACTCGAACTATATAAACGAGGGGTGTTATTAAAGCGGACAGAGAAAAGGAATTGGGGAATTCTGACTTGTAAAATAAGATTTACTCCCTGAAGCCGCAGCTATCCGGATTGTTTTTCCCAAAGCAAGAAACCCGGTTTCTTCAAGAAACCGGGTTTCTCAAACCCAGTGGCGGGATAAATCGAGGCTTTGAAGCTGTCAGAAATGCCCGGACGGTTTTCATTCAAAGCCTTCAGGCTGTAAAAGATATTCCCGACAGCAAGTTGCTCCGAAAGGCTGCGAGTAATCTCAACGGTTGCCCCCACCTGCTTGATAAGCCTGGTAGGTTTTGCTGTCGGGGAAAGGCACATCCTTTATAGGATAGGGATAGAAAGAGTCGCAGATGTGAAGGCCATCTACGTCATAGCGGCGCACGACATCAAGAATCACTTCGTAAGCCCGATATTGAGCAACTTTCGCTCCGGTGTCCATCCACTGCAGGTTGCCGTATTGATAGACGTATTCCGGATTGGTAACTGTAATGTGTCTGACCTTGTGTGCCGGTGAGAAAGACGCTCCTAGGCTCTAT
>CAZJNL010001053.1:0-2502 GCA_964546515.1 uncultured Oscillatoria sp. | reverse complement strand
AGTTAATCCCACCGCGACGCCTAAGAGAGCCAGTTCCTCGCGGGAGCGCAATCTCCCGGATATCAAGCCGCCGACTGCAGCACCGGCGGCGCTAGCGAGCAGGGAAATCCCGTCGATTTCCAGGCCAACCGGCAGCACCCAAGCGAGCAGGCCCACCACAGTTGCTCCCACGGCTGAGCCGTAGAAACTGCCGGCTAACAAGCCAATGGCAGGCAAGCTGGTGCAGGGCACCCGCAGGGCTACTAGCAGCGGGGCACTCAGGGTGAGCAGCAACAGCAGGATGTGATCGCGCCGGCGCAGTCCGGGGTGAAATCGCCTTTCCACCAGCCAAAGGGCACCGACTGCCAAGCTGACGACCCCGCCAAAGCCGGCCAGCCCCAGCCAGTTGGGCTCTCGCTGACTCTTGCCGAAGTAATCGAGCAGCACAAAATCCGTCTGGGAGATCTCCTGACCTGCAAGGACAATCACCTCGCCCTTCTCAATGGTGACGAAAACCGGCGGCACGGCTTGTGCAGCAATTTCTGCCTTTCGTCGCGTTTGTTCTGGGTCTTCCCTGAGGTTTGGCTGCAGGACGGAGAGCAGCAGCTTGGTCCCTAGGGGATCTGCCTCAGAGTTAGCAAGAGCCTTCACCTGCATGCTCACAGCATCCCTCAAGATGTCATCCGGCAGCCCTGCAGGGATGCCTTGGGCCAGAATGCGCTGAGCCGCCTGATAGATTTTCTCTTGCATCTCCTGCCATGCAGCTTCAGAGAGGTCGAACAGGGAGGCGTCGCAGGCTTTGATCGGCCCTAATGCCGGTGGCTCCGATTGGGCCGCCACAGCCTGGAAGTAAAGCCGTCGCGCTCGGGTTACCTTCTGTATGAGGGCGGAGAAATCTTCGGAGGAAGCAGCTTGCCGGTAGGCGTGAAGTTCCGCAACGGCTTGCAACCCAGCGGCATTTAAGGTGGGACGGATATGTTTGATCGCCGAACGAAACCCGTCAGTCTGGGCGAGAAGCCGCAGCGCCTCCAGTGATTTCTGCAAGGCAGCTTTAGCAGCAGAGGGCTTGGAGTGCGAGCGAGCCGGTGCGGTTTGCTGTTGGTCTTTGACTTCTGCTAGCACAGTGAGCCAGTCCGCCTCCCTGGCTTTGCGCAAGTACAGCTGCGTCGGAAGCGACAAAATCGAATCTGCGGTGAAGGGCACCGGTCCTGCCATCTGCCGGAGTTCGCTCAAAGCCGCCAGAGAGCGCCGCAGGTTTTTGTATATTTGCTGGTTGGTTGCCGGATCGATCGTCAATACGGGTACAGAACCGGTACGAGCTGCTTTTCGGTTTTCCGAGGTGGTTTTGATATCCTCCACCATCACTGACTCAGGAGCCACGATCGTGTAGGGAGCCACAGTGCCCACATCCAGTTTCGGCTTATTGTAGAAGCGGAGGCCGATAGCGCCGGTGAGGCACACTACTGCCAGTATCAGCGCTCCGGGTGTGTGCGCTCTGTAATTTTGGCGTGATGGACGTGTTTGGCTCAATCCTGGCTCAGCTGCAACTGATTGATTGCACGCCCCTAAGGACAAAAGGCTTTTTAATGATTGCATTGGCGTTGGCACCGCGTCGCCTGAGATGTTAGCCTGACTGAAAGTTTTTCGCCTGCGCGGAGGCTAAACTCCTTCTGCGCCACTGCTTGCCATAGCGGACGCGAAGCTGTTCAATCTGCCGCGTCAATGACTCAAGCGCGTTCATCTGAACTCCCTGCTAGATACCCCTTTGCTGCTCAGTGGCTCTGTTTATCCCACACCCCTACTTTAGCCAAGAAAGGAAAGCGGGGGGTAAATTACCGCCCTCCTGTAACTGGGAGGTGTCTGTTTTTGTTGGCCGTTAGAGGCACAAACAGAGCCGAACATGCTTCATCCAATCTCCAATAGGGGCTCGCCAAATAGCGGGGTGGATAAACCAACCAATAGCAGCTGTTTGGGACTCAAGCGGTGGGAGTGGCGAGGATATCTCCCTATGTCTGAAATATCTGCTATGTTTGAATTGTACCAGGAAACTGCTACTAGATTCACACTTGCGACATACCGCCCGCCCCCGGCAGGCACACATCTAATTTGCATGGCATCGGGCCGGCATCCCCCCGGGCTGATTTCCCTCAAACCACCAAGGGGAGAGCGATTGGCAAAATACGCCGCCGCCCTTGCCTGTTGAGCGCCAACGCCCTCTCTCTGAATAAACAGGCTTATACTCTAGCAAACTAAGGCAAGGAATGTCAATACTCCCTCTGACAGAGAAGCGATTAGCGAGGGCGAATCACCTGAGGAGCTGCCACAGCTCCCAACCGGCTGGGTTCAATTGCCACCTCTGCCGCCTGATAAACACCACACCAAGCCGCCAGCAGGCGCTCTGCTAGCTGTAGAATCTCAGCCGCACTGGCCACGCCCCACAGCTCCCTCAGGGGGGAGGTGTCGGTGGCAGGCGGGCTGAGCAGCCCGCGCGCCGCGATCACTGCACCGACACCCGGAACTTGC
>CAZJNL010001052.1:0-2504 GCA_964546515.1 uncultured Oscillatoria sp. | reverse complement strand
AAGTCGGCTTGGATTTGTTCTTGCAGGTAAAGGCAATTTTTATGGCTAAATGTTTCTAAAAATTCCAGGCTGTCAGATTGGAGCTTGCTCTGAATTAGATTGACTTTTTCTTCATATTTATGAGCGTTAATCCTTATCGTATGGCGGCAATGTTCTAAGTCTCGCAGGGAGCGAGAGTATGACAAGGCCATTTTGGGGATAAGTTTGAGCTGTTCTTTGAATCGCAGCAGTTCTGCCTCTCTCAACCGGCCTTCAGAAAGCTTATAAATTGTCTCAATTTCTCGCTCAATATTTCCATACTCTTCCGACACCAGCTTGCAAACGTTGCGGCTGCTTTGGTAAGCTTGAACGATTTTAGATCGGTAGGAAAACAGCTCCATTAATTCTTGATAGCACTTGCCGAACTTGATCTCGGTAACTGAGTGGCCTAATAGCCAGACTAGGATATGCCGGTAAGGCGGCGGCTGGTTGATAATGCCATACTCAAAAATGGGGCTGCCAAATAACAGACCGTCGCGATTGAAGGAGGGGCGCTTGTCTGGAGCGGGAATGAAATTCTTTACGCACTGGTCAGCCAGCTCTTTTAAAAAAAGTTTATCTTGGGAATTTTGCCCTTCGGTTAGCCAAGCGGTAATTAGCAGCGTCTGCCCCAGAGAGCTGTCGATAAACTCGGGCAGCAAGCAGTTGTCTGGATTCAACTTCCCCAGCAGCGCCGGCTCTACATTCGCAGTTCTCTGGCCATTTTCTTTGTCAGGCCGGCGCAAGTTCAGCCAGAGAGCGTAGCTGTCAGGAGTTTGCAGGGGATAGGCAAAGCCCGCAATTTTTACCACTTGAC
The DNA here is from genome assembly GCA_964546515.1 of uncultured Oscillatoria sp. GTDB lineage: Bacteria > Cyanobacteriota > Cyanobacteriia > Cyanobacteriales > Oscillatoriaceae > Oscillatoria. Next base: position 1,669 of record CAZJNL010001052.1, on the reverse strand, counting down.
TGTCATCTAAGAGAATCTGTCCGTCGAACGGGAGCGAAATATCGAACGGAGGAGAAATATTCGGCTCTTTCACATCCGCTTTCTGGAGCAAAACGCGGGGGCTGTCTGATTCTTTGGGAGGAGCTAGCTCCTGCGTCAGTTTGAGGTTCTCAATCTTGAGTTTCTCAAAGATTTGGTCGCATTTTTGCCACAGCAGGCTGTTGGCTGACTCAACCGGCATGGAGTCACTGGCAAAACCATTGCGCTGCTGAAAGGCAAACAGATGAACGCTGGGAGCATATACTTTATGAGTCATAAACTAGGAATTGGGGGCTGTCAGACATTAATCCGGTTTTTTACTGCCTTGCGCAGGGGTGGGAAAGGGTTTTCAAGAATCACATATTCTCCTTTCGGTTCGCCAGTCCCGATCGGCGCTATTTTCTGGGTGAGAGCTAGCCAAAACCGCATTGCTTACCTCTCGGTACTTTTACCACCGCTCGAAAAGAGCGGCTGCAGGGGGCGTGGAGGCAACTCATCTCCTAATTCGGCTGGCGAAAGTTGGAAGGAACCAAGGACGCCAGCACCTCGGCAAGTCGGGACGGACTCAAACTCATTTCACGCAATTTAACATTGGGGGGGAACGCCCCAAGTGCGTGCCCCGAGCAAGCAACTACTTCTTATTGTGACACCAGCGCCGTCTGGCCGGGATGTAAAGCAAGCCGCCACCGGCATAAAATTTACCCCTGCCCCAGCGCTTTGCCCTAGCCGGTTAACCGGTTGGCGTACCGCCAGTGCAACTATACACCACTGCGGTACATTTTAACCCCCTGCTGCGCTACATCTCAAGGCAAGTAGAGGGCGATGGCTGTGGCGCAGGCGCGATCGAATTGCCCCCTCACGCCCCAGGTATTGAGAGTCAATCCCAGTTCCGGCACAGATACCAAAAAACAAACGACCTGTCAAGGGGAACACAGCCCCACCTCCCCCCGCTTTCTCTGGTTCCCACCCAGCAACCCGGAAGCCACAGGTGCCCGCCCCAGGCTGCGCCGCCTGCTTCCATGTCCACCTCCTTATCCCGCTCGCTCCCGTGAAAAGCGCCCCGACGACCTCAACCAGCTGAGAATGGGCAATGGGCAATGGGCACGCCGCTCCTGCGGAGCCGCTAGCTGCTGACGCAGCCTGCACGGAACGGCTAACGCACTCGCCATTGCGAATCTCCCGCTCCGGTTCCCTAATTGCAGTTAGTCAGCCCCACATAATATTATAAGCTATTCAGGGAATTGCGCATGAAAAACAATATATCGCGCTCTGGCTTTTTGCAAGATTTAATCGCCGGTGATGCCCTAATTGGGTTCGATCCAGTCAGTCGTTCTTGGGTGACATCCGCAGGAGCAGTATCCGGATTTGAAGCCATCTCGCCCCTCGATGGGGTGCTTTGCGCCGGCGGTGCGGTGCGGGCTGCGGCTGCTGATGATTTCGGTCCTATCGTCAATCGCCAACCGGCTGCAGTGCTCAAACCCGGCTCAATTGAAGACATCGCTCGCACGATCCAATTTAGCCGCACCCACAAGCTCAAAGTGACAGCGCGGGGTCAGGGTCACACCACCGGCGGTCAGTCACAGCTAGATTCAGGGCGTTGCACAGTAGAAGGATGATTGAACTTTTTGCACTCATCCAAAACCCTCTCTTA
>CAZJNL010001051.1:0-2506 GCA_964546515.1 uncultured Oscillatoria sp. | reverse complement strand
GACAATTTGGCTGGACGGATCGGGGGCGAAGTAGAAACCGGCACCGCTGACGGTTTGTGTCACCCAGTTGTTAATCACCCCCGGTTGCACGACAACGCGCTGATTTTCCAGGTCAACTTTGAGGATTTTCCGCATTAAAGCGGTGACAACCAGCACGCAGTTTTCCACCGGCAAGGCACCCCCCGACAAGCCGGTACCGGCACCTCTTGCTACCCAGGGTATTTGGTTGCGATCGCATATTTTCACGACTTCCGCGACTTCCTCTGTGGTGCGGGGGAGCACGACGACAGCCGGTCGCTGGCGGTAGCTGGTGAGTCCGTCGCATTCGTAGGTGAGCAACTCTTCTTTGCGCTGGACTACGCCGGTTTTGCCGACGGCGGCTTCAAATTGCTTAATAATTGGTTTCCAGTTGCGCTGCTGTTTTTCTGTGGCAATCATAGGTGGTTTTACCTCTGGGTTAGACGTTCGCGAACTACCTGTTGGTAGAAAGCCTCAAGGGCTTCCACACAGGTTTTGTCGTCAAACAGGTTTGACTGGCGCTGGCTCATGCGTTCTGCAATGTCGCGCCGCCATTCTGAGTATAACCCCAATTTGACGGCAATTTCAATATAGTCCGCTTCGTTTTCAGCGATGGTGTCTGTCACGCCCAGCATTTTCAGGAAACTGTAAGCGTGAAGCCCTCGCATAAATTCCCCCGGACACGTTACAATGGGGAGATGGCAAGCAATCGCCTCTAGCGATGTATTGCCCCCCGACCAGGTAAACGTATCCAGGAAAACATCTGAAAGCCGGTTAAGCATTAGATAATCCGACCGCGCCGGTATAGTGAGGTGAGCGCAGTAAGCTTCGCTATTCAAGCCCACTGCCGCAAAAGCCCGCTCCAGACGTTTCTTAAGTAAACCGCCCCGCAAAAAGACAAACTTAGCGTTAGGAACCCGTCGCGCAATTTCGGGTAATATAAAATCATATTGCGGCAGGTATTTGAAAAAAGCTTGGCAGCACAAATAAATGACATCCTCATCCCGCAATTGAAAATCCGCTCTCGTCTTGGTTGCGGTAGCAGGAATATCTTTCGGTTTGGGGTAAGCCACCCCAATGTTAGGCAAGCGAATCAGTGTCTCAGTGTAATGTTCCTGAGCATTTTCTGGCTCCATCAACTCGCTGGATAAAAAGTAGTCGATTGTTGGCAAACCAGACGTAACTGGGTGCCCCCATGCCACGCACTGCACCGGCGCAAGGCGCAATCCCGCCATTTGTATAATGTGCGGCTCCATCCCAATCTCAGGATAGACGAGGATGTGCGGACGGTCGGCGAGTATCTGTTCGCAGACTGCTTCCAGATTGCCAGGAATGTGGTGGAACACATCGCTGCTATCTCGAAATTGTTGCGTAACCGGATCGGGACTATTCCCCGTATAGTAGCAGTATATCTCAAAATTTTGCCGGTCGCTGTAACGCAGCCAGCCAGTTAACCAAAGCGTTCCGCTATATGAGTGCAGGTAAGCCGAAACATAACCCACACGAATCTTCTGATTCTCCTCAAGCGTGGGCATGGATAGCGGCTGAACCCACTTCGGGCAGTTAGCCGCCATAATTTGACGCACCAAATTGCCGTACTGGCGTTGCGACTCTCTGACGTTGTGAGCTTGATACGCCAAGTAGAAGTTTGTCACGCTCCCGATTCCCGCCAGGGCATTCCTTCTCTCTTCTGGCGTTTCCAGAGATGTCTGCTGAATTAACTCTGGCAAACCTCGCTCAAACCGCTGCCGGTAAAATTGTATCTCCTCTGGCGTGTCGTAGACAACCGGCACTATTAAGTGCTTGAGCATTTTGAACACATAATCAGGCAAAAGCTGGGAGGCAGTCTCCGCACTTGCGATGGCGGCTTGAGTCTGCCCACTCAGGTGCAAAGTTTTGATTAAGGAAAAATGCAGAGCACCGGCTGTGGGGTGAAGGCGAACACCTTCTCGAAGGGCGCTGAGGGCTGACTCTGGCTGGTTCAGGTTTTGCCAACACTCGCTGAGCGCCAAATACAGTTGAGCATCTCCTGTTTGCAGCTCTAGGAATTTTTGATATCTCTCAGCCGCTTCTGCATATTTGCCTTGCCGGTACAAGCGGTTGCCACTCTCAAGCAGGAATGGGGCGGGATTTTTTTGAATGTTTAGCGCCATTCCCAGATTGTACCCTATATCCGGATTTTCCGGGCTGAGTTGCAGGGCTGTTTGATAGGCTTCAATGGCTCCCTCGATCTGATTTCGCTCCACCAGCAGATTGCCCAGGTTGAGATAGCTGCCAAAGTGATTGGGGTTGGCTGCAATCGCTTGCCGGTAGGCGGCTTCCGCCCGTTCTATTTCGCCCGTCCGAGATAGAATATTCCCTAAATTGTTGTAAGCATCAATCAGTTTTGGGTCGCTCGCCAGAGCTTTTCTGTAAGCTTCAATCGCCTGCTGAGTTTGATTTATTTTATCATAAACTGCATAAGCCTGTTGATACTCTTTTCTTCTTT
>CAZJNL010001050.1:0-2509 GCA_964546515.1 uncultured Oscillatoria sp. | reverse complement strand
GGGGGGTGAGGGGGTGAAAATCTTTGCAAAAAGCGGATGCTCCCGACACCCTCTCTCTTGCCGGCACCCTTTGCGCCAGAAAAACGGGACGCTCCCGAATGCTCCTCTGCGCATTCTCTCACTATTTTACCACTATCTCACGCTGCTGTCAACTACTGCTTGGCAGAATTGCAGCAGCACATCTTCGGGGAAATCGCACTTGGCGAAGTTGGCTATCACGGAGACAAACTGCACATTTCCCGGCACATATCCCAGGGAGGAATCTATCCTGTCCAGACTCGCCCGTCTGGGGTGGAGTTGGCTATTGTCCCAATCTTTAGTTGTTTCAGGATTGTCCAATTCCCAGCCGGTATAAGGGCATCGACCGCCCTGTTTTTCCCACAGTTCTTTCAAATATTGCAGGGTAATTGTGCACTGCCGGTCTTTGCCTTTGACGCGCCGTCTCGCCAATTTGAGATGCTGGCGAAAGGGAGAGTATTCATCTCGCCGGTTCTCCTGTCTAGCCGGTTCGGTCATCAGTTGGGGGAAAGTGTTAATATTGCAGTCACCGGCATCTGCTAAAGGGCAGTAGCTGTTGTGTTCCTGTCCCCAGAAGCCGGTGACTGCACAGCAAAATTCTAGCAATTGTTCTTCAGGAAAAGCGTTTTTGGCAAAATTAGCGATAACCGCCACAAATTGGATATTGTCGGGCGTGTATCCTTGTGACGAATCCCGCCGGTCAACACTAGCGCGGTTGGGTGTTAAAGGCATCCCCAAATAGCTTGTTGTGCAAGGTAAAAGCACTAACTCCCATCCCGTATAAGGACAAATCCCTTGCTGCCGTTCCCACACCTGCTTGAGGTCAAGCAGGGTGACAGAAGACTCTTTGTTTCTATGCTTAACGGATTTTTTTATAAATTTCCAACAATATCTAAAAGGAGAATACTCATCTTGTCTGATTATGTCTCTCAAGTAAGAAGTATCAGTATTTAGCCTGCCTTTAAAGTTTTTTATGCCATAGACCTGTGCGGAACACTTGAGAGAGCAAAAATGCTGCCGACCTAGCCTTTCACTGCGATTAAACTCACCTCGCGGCTTGGTAAACAGCTTCCCACAAGCTGGATTTGCACAAGTTAGAGTTACTGCCGGTTGTCTCATAAAAATTGAAAACCACCCTTACTAATAAGTATAGGGTGGGGTTTCATCACTAAATAGTTATATAGTGGAGCATGCGAGTGTCGAACTCGCGTCCTAGCGAGGTATTGACCTCCCGCTCATTCACAGGCTTAGCCCTTCTAACCCTCAGGGCGGGAACCATCCATTATCCCGGATGACAGGATGCTCTGATTAAATCTTTTCCAGCAAGCCAACCAGAGAACACTTGCTAGAGCATCCGTTGGGGTTGTGTCTGCAGCCCTTAACGGAGTCAGACTACAGACGCTCGAACCTGATTAGAGGTTAGTTAGGCAACCACAAGGGCTTCCTTACGAGCAAATTTTACGATGTTATTCGCATTTACTTTTTTTTGAGCCCGGGATTTACGAGAGAAGACTCACTCTCGGCCTGAATCACAGGGCAGCTTTCGCTCACCAGTCGAAACCATTAATGCCCCTCGTGTTCTTTTTTCATTATAGTCTAATATTTTTACCGGCAGGAGAATGCCAGCCGTTTTTAGGTCGTGATAACCGATTCTTTTTATTCGGTTAACCGAACATCGCGGAAAAATTAAGCGGTTTTGGGCCGCACCGGCGAGAGGTTGTAGAACGCGCCCGTCGCGTCTCTACAGCTCACCCCCAAGGCGCGGCGCTCAAACAGCACCTAGGACTGCGCCATCGCCGAAATCGGCAAGAGCAGCGCTGCTCTGCGTTTTTAGATAGTGACAACCGATTGTTTTTATTCGGTTAACCGAACCTCGGATAAAAAAAGCAACCCTAGCCTGCGTTCGGCCTGTCCACCCCTGCGTGTCCACTCGCCCCATCGCCCAAATAGGCAACAGCAGGGCTGTTATGGGTTTTTAGATAGTGAGAACCGATTGTTTTTATTCGGTTAACCGAACCTCGGATAAAAAGAGCAACCCTCGGACAGGCGTCCCGCCTGTCGGCAACTGGGGCGCAGTCCGCTATAACCTAGCCACCGGCAGCTATCCTGGATAAAAAAGGCATCTTGCGGAGGTTCAGGGATTGAAGCTACTTTGCCTGAGCAATGGTCATGGGGAGGACGCCATTGCCGTCCGGATTTTGCGGCAACTGCAGCTTTTGCCAAATCCTCCAAAATTGGCAGCCCTCCCCGTCGTGGGAGAGGGGCGAGCCTACACCGGCCTTAAGGGCGTCCCGATCATTGGCCCCGTCAAGACAATGCCCTCTGGCGGCTTTATTTATATGGATGGGCGTCAGCTGTGGCGGGACTTGCAAGGCGGCTTGCTGGAGCTGACTTGGAGCCAGATCGGAGCCGTGCGGGCTTGGGCCAAAGAAGGCGGTGCCATCTTAGCCGTGGGGGATAGTGTGCCGCTGCTGCTGGCCTGGATGAGTGG
>CAZJNL010001049.1:0-2513 GCA_964546515.1 uncultured Oscillatoria sp. | reverse complement strand
GCTAACTTCGTCCCCCCCCTTTTTAAGGGGGGGCTAGGGGGGGATCTAAGGTGGGTAAGGGGGGGTACAATATTTGTACCTCACTCAGTTGGAATCTGCTATAATAGCGCTACTGCAAATACCGAAAATTCAAAAACCCGGTTTCTTAAAGAAACCGGGTTTTTGGCGGCGCTGCTGCATTAGAGATTAAGCGGTCTGCTTCCGATTAAAACCTGATGCCAATGGCGGTTTGCACCGACACCGCCCCCGCCTCACTTTCATACCCTTTTGGTGCCCACATGAAGTCCACAAGGAACATGCTGTAATCGCCCACATACCCTGACGCCCCTGCTATAATTATCGGGCTTGAGGTGTTGCCAATCGTGTTGTTGGCATTGCTGGTGTTGATGCTGTAACCTGCTGCCACATAGCCATCGATATTTGACTTCACTTTAAAGTCACAGGTAGCTGTCGGGACTAGCATCTGGGTGTATTCCCCAATCAGCGCTATCGGTCGCACTGAAAATGTGTTGCCAACGGTAATTTTGCCCCGCAACACTACAGCAATGTTATCGCTGTCGCCACTGCTGTTTATCGGGTTGTTCAAAAATGCCGACGAGTGACCGATGGCGATATACGGTTGGCGGTTAGGGCCGCTTTTTTTATCTGCCTTTTCTGGGGCATTTTGCGCCCAAACGGCAGAGCTAAAACCCAGACATACGAGGAGATCCAGACTTGCCGCCAGCCGGCTGGAAGTGGCGAATAGCGTCCTCGATACTGGGGCGGTATGACAGAGAAATTTAGGATTTTTCATATTGGGTAATCCTGGGAATCAGTCCGGGGTTTGCCTGTTGGATATTTGCCAGATAAACCTCTATCAAAGACTCACCAGTATAACCGTTTTAGGAGTTTTGCCAGCCGGTCAGGAGACTGGCCCCAATATCTGATAAGCTCCGGGTTCGCTACCGGGTTAACTGATTAAATAAACTCGGCTTTTATCAGCGACTTAAAAATGTATTAAAATAACTCCCGTGCGGCTGGTGCGGGAATTCACCGACACGCCCCGCAACGAATGTGACCGCCCATACCCTGTACCCATGACGAAGCTGATTATCCAAATTCCTTGTTACAACGAGGAAAGCACCCTGGGGGTAACGCTGGCAGCTCTGCCGCGACAGCTTCCCGGAGTTGATATCATTGAGTGGCTGGTGATTGATGACGGCAGCCGCGACCGCACGGTAGAGGTGGCCAAGGATTTCGGGGTCGAACACATCGTTCGTTTTCCGACTAACCAAGGACTCGCCAAAGCGTTTATGGCTGGGCTAGAAGCGTCTCTCAAAGCCGGTGCCGATATCATTGTCAACACTGACGCCGACAACCAGTACAGTGCCGCTGACATTCCAAAACTGATTGCGCCAATTCTATCTGGTCAAGCGGAAATTGTCGTGGGTGCCCGCCCTATTTCGGAAATTGAACACTTTTCTCCGGTGAAAAAGTTTCTGCAAAAACTGGGCAGCCAGGTTGTGCGCCTCGCCAGCAATACTGACATCCCGGACGCCCCCAGCGGCTTTCGCGCTTTCAGCCGCTCTGCAGCTCTGCGGCTGAATGTGTTTAACGAATACACTTATACGTTAGAAACGATTATTCAAGCAGGCCAGAAGGGGATGGCAATTGCCTGGGTGCCGGTGCGCACCAATCCCGCACTGCGCTCCTCCCGCCTGGTCAAAAGCATACCCTCTTACGTTGTGCGCTCCCTGTTCACCATCTTGCGGATTTTCATGGTTTACAAGCCGCTCCGCTTTTTCCTATTTTTGGGAAGCGTGCCGTTTAGTATGGGGTTTACCTTGGGCGTCCGCTGGCTGGTGTATTTTTTCACCGGCACTGAACGGACTCGGATTCCCAGCTTGATTCTAGCTGCGATTTTGATGCTGATCGGCTTTCAGTTGTGGGTTTTGGGTCTGGTGGCGGATTTGCTAGCAGCCAACCGCAAGCTCATGGAAGAAATCCAGCTGCGCCTGCGCCGGCAAGACTGCCATAAGGACTGAATTAACATGGAGGGAGAGAGGGGAATGGGGAGTAGAGACGCGACTGAATTAACATGGAGGGAGAGAGGGGGATGGGGAGCTTATGCAGTGTAGAGACGCGACATGTCGCGTCTCTACATCGGATTTTTGCTTCTTGCTTATTCCTTTTTTAATAAAAAAATGAGTAGAGACTTATTTGCGCAAGTAGCGCTGGCACAAATTCCCAAAATCCTGACTCTGTGCGATCGCAACCCGCACAGCCCGACTTACGGCTGTTTCGACCGCAATTTCTGGCATTACAAAATCACTGACTTCCCCAGCGGCATGTCCCAGGAATTTGTCTGGCCACTCGCCCTGGCTTACGACACAAATCTGCCAGAAAACCCCTTCTACCGGCAGCCTGCCATCAAGCAGTGGGTGGGAGCAGGCATCCTGTACGCCGCTCGCAGCGCCCATCCAGACGGCTCCTGCGACGACTATTTCCCCTACGAGCGTGCGGGTGGAGCCGCT
>CAZJNL010001048.1:0-2513 GCA_964546515.1 uncultured Oscillatoria sp. | reverse complement strand
GCATTTTGCAGGTAGTAAGCAGCGCCGGTGAGCCAGGCTGTTTCTCCTGGCTGGTAAAGCTGCCGGTCGGAGAAAATTGTGCCCCGCGATTGTGGTTTGCCACCATCCCAGCCGGCATAGATGCCGTAGCCATAAGCGCCGCTGTACTCCTGAGTGCGGGCGAATGCCCAATCTTTATTTTCACGCGCAATGACTAGCAATTCTGGGGGTTTTTCCGCACTCTGATTGTTCAGACACTGCTGCAAATCCTGGCGGCTGAGCAGCAGGGTGCCGGTTTTGTCGGTTTTGCCGGTGGCGCAAGGTGCGGGTTTGGGTTGAGATTTCGCCTCCAGTTTCGATTGATAAATCTCCACCGGCGCGCCGGCTGCAGCCGAACCGTCCGAGAGGTGGTGCACTCGAACCAACCCCGACTCTGGAAACCACTGGGCGAACACTCCCAAATTAGTTAACTGCACCATCCCGTAAAACGTCGGTTCGCGCCACTTCTCCAGCCCATTCTCCTGGTAGCGATTCGTTTGCGCCCGCACGCCATAAGCGAGCAGCCCAGTGGGGGAATTCAGCTTTTCCCGCAAGGGAACTGTAATTTCCGCAGACTGATTTTTATTCCCCGATACCTGGAAAGATTGCCAGTCAGCGGGATTGGGCAGTAAATTATACCTCTCTTCTCTGGGGTAGGCGGAATCGGTATAGACTAAATCCGCCGGTTGCACAACCTTGAAGCCTGCTTTATACTGGGATTCCGGCAGATTGACCGCCGAAATATTCAGCTGCAAGTCGTCTTTGCCGGCAGGGAAAATATTCAAACCCGAAGCTGCCCAGATGTCCCCAGCCACATCGCCGGTTTCGTACTTCACCGTGACCGGCTTGCCCAAGGTTTGCCCGAACTTGTCTTTCAGGTTGGCACCGATGGTAATGGTGTAAATGGTTGCCGGTTCTAATGCCCAAGGGTTGAGACTGACAGCGCTTTCGTTTTCAAAAGATCGGACAAGTCGAGGCTCCTTTTTGGGCGCGGGCGTAACGGTAATATTCTCAAGAGCTGAATCCGCTACCAACTTGTTATTAAATTGCAGCAGGGCGCTGCCTTTAACAAACCGTCCGTAGACTCCCCCCGCATCCGGCTGTCCCACATACTTGATTTCCTTAAACGCCAGCGGCGCATAAGTTTCCACCTCGCTGGCAAAAGTATTTTCAGTTGGCAGATTGCCACGGGCTGGACGCAAACCGGGGGAAAATTCCAAGCGGTAACGAGTCCCTTTTTCTAGACTCTGCCGGGGAACTATGGTATAATTCCAGGGGCGAGCGGAAGGGTCAAATTTCTGAGCCGGGTCAGACGCGATTCGGCGTTCTACAAGAGAGGCGTCTGCTTTTTCCGGGGCGACATCCAGCCCCACAGCCGAAGTCCCACCCGCCGGAATTAGCTTCAAATGCTCCGCCACCGAAGCCAGATCCAGCTCCACATTGGAGGTGAATTTCAGTGCCGGCTTTATATCGATGGGTTCTGGGTCAGCATAGGGACTTTTCTTAGTGCTGGGCAAATTGGTCAGCTGGATGGCTTCAGTGTTGAATGTCCACGCAAAATCCTGGGTGAGCCGGTGATTTTTCAGGTCTTGTAAACCGGCTTTCAGGGTGATTTGGATTCGGGTGGCTTTAGGCAGCGCTCTTTCCGGTTGAAAGCCCACCATGCGCGGGGTCAAAAATCGAAATTGACCGGGAAGTGCCGGTTGAATCTCAAACTGCTTTAATTTGGCCTGCTGTTCGGGACTGTCCAGATTCTCAACCGGAATTAGAGCGTCTTTGAACCGAATCCGGATCTGGGCGAGAGGTTCCGCAGAGCCGGTGGGACTGATTTGCTCAATCCAGTCTGGCATTTGCGGCGTAGCGAGAGGCGCAACCGGCGGCAATTGTTCCACTTTGTCAAGCGAACCGCAGCCGACTATCCCCCATACGAGTGTCAGGATGAGCAGGAACCTCATCCAAGTTTTAACGATTATGTCCATGTCTTTTGTCACAGCTAATTTACCGGGACGGGCGCTTGCGTCCCGCCCCCACACGCAGCTCGATCGGAGTGACACAACTCCTCCAATCTCTATCCCGCCATCTGAGACGGGCATATCATTATTAAAGCGCAGAATTTTCGGGATGTAAGGGATTTCAAAAATTCTTAAGGTTTGAGAGGGACTCGCCCCCACAGTCTCCCCATTTTTTGCCCGTCCAATAATAAGGAAACCCCGCGCTAGAGCCGGCAAGTCCAACAGTCTATGACCAATCAACCCCCTGCAGATTATGACAGTCCCTGGAAAGAAGCGATCGAGCGGTATTTCCCCGACTTCATGCATTTCTACTTTCCTGCGGCTTATGCGCGCATCGACTGGCAGCAGCCCTACCTGTTTCTTGATCAAGAGGGGCGGGCCGTGGTGCATGACGGAGAACTCGGCAAACGCTTCGTCGACAAGCTGGTCCGGGTAGCCTGCCTGAGCGGTCAGGCCGAATGGGTCTACATCCATATCGAGGTA
>CAZJNL010001047.1:0-2516 GCA_964546515.1 uncultured Oscillatoria sp. | reverse complement strand
AGGCGATGTCAGATTTCAATATGTGCCTGGATCTGGGATTTCTGACCAAAAATCACACTTACACCTTCTTTAAGCCGAAATTCATCTTCTACGCCACCTACCTCTCGGAAAAGATTGGCTACTGGCGCTACATCACCATCTACCGCCACCTGGAAGCCCATCCCGAACACCGGATCTATCCGATCTTCCGCTTCTTCGAGAACTGGTGCCAGGATGAAAACCGCCACGGGGATTTCTTTGACGCCATCATGAAGGCTCAGCCGCAGATGCTGAACGACTGGATGGCCAAGCTGTGGAGCCGGTTCTTCCTGCTGTCGGTGTTTGCCACCATGTATCTCAACGACATCCAGCGCTCTGCCTTCTACGCCTGTCTCGGTCTGGACGCCCGCGAATATGACATTTATGTGATTAAGAAGACCAACGAGACGGCTGGGCGCGTGTTCCCGGTGATTCTGGACGTGGAGAACCCTGAATTCTACCGCCGTCTGGACATTTGCACCCAAAATAATGCTAAACTAGCAGACATTGCTAAATCGGACGCACCTAAATTGGTGAAGTTTTTCCAAAAACTACCCCTTTACGTCTCGAATGTCTGGCAGTTACTGCGGCTGTACTTGATGAAGCCGGTAGAAACTGCTCCGATGCAAGGGGTAGTTAGTTAGGTTTCCGGTTTCGCTCCTCTGTTAGTTCGGATTTCGGTTCTGCGTGACGTGGAACCGCTTTTTTTTTGGGAAGGCACTCAGAGCGCGGATCGGGCAGGCACATTATATCAAATCTGGTAGTATGGTTCTGTTCGCAGTCAGGACTTTAGTCCGAGCTCTCAGCTTAAGCGCGAAAGCCGGCACTCTACTGGGCGCAGGCTTGGCCCTCGCAGCGGCACCGGGCTGGTGCGGGACTCCCCCACAAGGGCGGGCGGCAGAGAAGCTGGCGCAAACCCCTGGTACTCCCGTCGGCGAGTTGGATTTACCGCCGGAAGTCATCGAAGGTTCGCCGGTGCTGCAGCGCTGGCTGCGCCAGGTGCCGAATGTTTTGCAAGATATTGAAAATGACCCCAGCTTCAAAACGCGGGTGCGGCTGGGCTTTTCGCAGTTTCCCTCGGCGGGGGAGAAAGGTGGTTGGAATGCAGGTGTGGAAGATGTGTTTGTCGGGCGCACCGGCTTGACGGTGAGCGGTGACTACCAAGCGTCTTTCAATGGGGAACCCCAGGCTTATGGCGCTCAGTTGCGCTATTACCTGCGCCCACTGGGCAGTTATATCAATATCGCGCCAGTGGTGGGCTACCGGCATCTGGAAACGGATTCTTATTCGAGGGATGGCGTGAATGTTGGGGCGCGGCTGCTGCTGGCTTTGTCTCGCGGCGGCGCGGCGGATATTTCTTTAACTCAGAGTTGGGTTAAGCCGGGAACGGATGAGGAAGTGGGTTTGACGGCGGTTTCGGTGGGGTATGCCGTCACTCGCCACTTGCGCCTTTCTGCGGATATTGAGAAGCAAAATGCCAGGGAGAGTAAGGACAGTCGCGTGGGGATTGTGCTGGAGTGGATGCCGTAGGTATTATAATTGGAATCTATATAGCGGTTAGAATTAAGTTGGGAATTTTTTTTATAAACCGCCAAGACGCCAAGAGCGCCAAGTCAAGAAAAGAGAGAGGATTCCCCGCCTCAGGCTGGAAACGAAACTCTGGAGGCTCTGCCTCCCTTTCTACAGCAGATTAAAACCGTAACAGCTTTGAATGGCTCCAGTCTTGAAAATAAGGAGTGAGAATGGCGACTGGTATTCCCAAAACTCAATGGAACGGGGACCTCACACCGGCTTCCCCCGCCCCCACAAATAGTCTGGATGTGTGCCTCTCCTATCCAGGTAAACTGCCAGACAGTGATATTTTGGCAACAAAACCGGCTGAATGTGTTGTGTTGTGGCCGCTCGATGAAAAGCTAGACCGCGAAGATGAAAACCGGCTTTACTACGGTGACAACTTACCGGTACTGGCATCTTTTCTTAATGATTCTGCCCTCGAAGGGCAGGTAAGGCTGATTTACATCGACCCACCCTTCGCAACTCAGAGCATCTTTCAATCCCGCTCTCAGGCTGATGCTTATTGTGACTTGTTAGCCGGCGCACATTACATTGAATTTCTCCGCCAAAGGTTGATCCTTCTGCGAGAGCTGTTAGCGGATGACGGGTCTATCTATGTCCATCTGGATGAAAACATGGCCTTTCATATTAAAGTAATCATGGATGAGGTGTTCGGTAAAGGAAATTTTAGGAATTGGATTACGCGCAAGAAGTGCAACCCGAAAAACTACACGCGGAAGACCTACGGAAATGTCTCTGACTTCATTCTATTTTACACAAAATCAGAAAATTATGTCTGGAACCGGCCTGTGGAGCAGTGGACGGATGAGCGGGCTTTAAAAGAATATGAATACATTGAGAGGGAAACAGGGCGCAGATATAAGAAAGTTCCGCTTCACGCCCCTGGCGTGCGAAATGGGGAAACCGGCAAGCCTTGGCGAGGG
>CAZJNL010001046.1:0-2517 GCA_964546515.1 uncultured Oscillatoria sp. | reverse complement strand
CAAATCCCAAATCCCAAATCCCAAATTGGTATGATTCACCGATTCCCCATGATCGCATTGATGAAGTTGCTTTCTAGATGTTCCACAGTTACAGTTAGCGCCTTTGTTGCTTTGTTGGTTGCCGGCTGCGGCAACAGTCAGGTGGCTGAGTGCAATAAACTGATTGACCCAATCAATAAGGGGCACAATCTGGTAACTAATTTTCAGGGCAATGATGCGGCAGCTGCCAATAAGCTTGCTAGGGAACTCGACGGCGTGAGCGAGGAACTGAAAAAGGTCGAGTTTAAAGACGAAAAACTCAAAGGGTTTCAGGGACGTTTCACTCAAATATATGAGGAGCTTAGCAAGGCATTCCGCACCACGGGTCAGGCGCTGAAAACCGCCAGCGCCGCTCCTCCCACGCCCGCCGGTGGGGAAACAGTGCGCAAGGCAAAAGCGGAAGTGCAAGCAGCTGGGGAAGTCGCTGAGGGAGCCGCTAAGAAGGCAGACGCTTTAGCGATTGAAATCAACAGCTACTGCAGCAAAACTCAGTAGCTGTTAGTAGGGGCGGGTTCACCAATAACTTTTGCCTCTCACAGATATCTAGAATAAACCCGCCCCTACAATTTAACAAAATTGATGCAACCGGATATGATGTTAGTTCCATCTCTGCTTTTACAGTCGGGTGCGAGCGAACGCACTCAAAGTTATAAGAAATGGCGATCAACCGGATTTCGTCGGGTGTTCAAAACCCAGCTTCTGAACTGTGTGGAAACCGAAAATGTACGGGTTCGACATGTAAGTATGCCGACATAATTAACTCTAACAGGGCGGCGGCCAGAAACCAGGAAACTTAAAGAAACCTGGTTTCTTGATGTTCGTTTCTTTTGACGACTGTGGGATGTTTCGGATAAGCTTTCAGCGCACCGCAATGACGGGGCTTAGCTCTCACTGATGGATCTCTAGATTTAAGATGTAGCGACCGAGCTGCACTTTGTCTGACCACAGCTCGTATTCCAGCCGCAGATGCTCAGGTATTGGTTTGCCTGTGAGTGTCAAGCTGCGGGTGTAGTTGCGCAGACGAATCTGGCTGTTTGCGCCCAGTGAGTCGCCCTGGAGCCAAAAGCGGCTGATGCCATACATGCCTCGCTCCCAGAGGTGCCGGTAACTGAACTGACCGTTCCCCTGCATAGTCATGATCGCGCGGTGGGGTGAAATCTCCAGCCACAGGAGGCGGGAGGTTTTGCCGGCAGGCAAGGTGGCCACTTCTGGAATGCCGGTGGGATTTGCAATATCATAGATTGCCGGTTCTGTCAAGAGGATGTGGAACCGGTCTTGGTCTTTTTGATACACGGTGGCGGCTGTTTCAATCACAGACCACACCGGCAGGTCTGTGGACAGCAGTGACAGGCAGACGGGCTTGCGATGATGCGTCAGCATAACATGTGAGGAATTTTCACGAAAGAGATTTCAGGCACGCTGTCACAGGTCACCGGTCAAAAGGTCATCGGTCAAGAGGACATCGGTTATTGCAATGGTCAGCGGTCAGTCAGCAGCCCCGGGCGTACCGCCTCGGGTCAGTGG
Organism: uncultured Oscillatoria sp.; assembly: GCA_964546515.1. GTDB lineage: Bacteria > Cyanobacteriota > Cyanobacteriia > Cyanobacteriales > Oscillatoriaceae > Oscillatoria. The sequence continues at coordinate 954 of CAZJNL010001046.1, read as the reverse complement.
GAAAACAAACATAACACCCCACACAGAACTTGACACCCCGCCCAGAGCCAGACCGCTGACAGCTGACAGCGGACAAACAAATAACAGCTAACAACTAACAGATCGAGAGCGCCAGTTGGGCTGAGAAAACGGTAGGATAGCTAGCGCAATCCCTCATCAGTTTATCCCAATGCCTGCCCCCATCGTGATCGCCAATACTACGGACTCGCAGCAGCAGTTACTCATCCAAAGACCGGCATCAGGTTTATCGCTCTCTGGGAGTATTCGCGTTCCAGGGGATAAGTCCATCTCGCACCGAGCTTTGATGTTGGGCGCGATAGCCACAGGTGAAACCGCGATTGAAGGTCTTCTTTTGGGAGAAGATCCCCGCAGCACTGCCAGCTGCTTTCGCGCTTTGGGCGCAGAGATTTCTGAACTTAACCCGGAATTGGTGCGGGTGCGGGGTGTCGGGCTGGGGCAGTTGAGCGAACCGGCTGATGTCCTCAATGCCGGCAACTCTGGCACGACTATCCGGCTGATGCTGGGTTTGCTCGCTGGCCAAAAGGGGCGATTCTTTAGCGTCACCGGCGACGCTTCGCTGCGCTCGCGCCCCATGTCGCGGGTTGTCAAACCCCTGCGAGAAATGGGTGCCCAAATCTGGGGACGCCAGAATGGCTCTCTGGCACCGCTGGCCATTTCTGGGCAGCAGCTGCGACCGATTCACTACCGCTCGCCGATTGCCTCCGCTCAGGTTAAATCCTGCATTTTGCTGGCCGGCCTGCTGGCAGAGGGCCAGACGACGGTAACAGAACCGGCACTCTCCCGCGACCACAGCGAGCGCATGCTGAAAGCTTTCGGTGCCGAAATCAGCACCGATCCGGAAACCAACAGCGTTACTGTCACCGGCCAGGCGTTGTTGCAAGGCCAGCCGGTGGTTGTGCCGGGAGATATCAGCTCAGCGGCTTTCTGGCTGGT
>CAZJNL010001045.1:0-2517 GCA_964546515.1 uncultured Oscillatoria sp. | reverse complement strand
AACGGTAGCCGCAAGCGGGGAGGGGGTTGGGGGGTGGGGTTCTTCCTCCCCGAAATAGACAATCTCAGCAAAACTCTCCCATCTCTTTCTCCCCCTCCCCGCTTGCGGGGAGGGGGTTGGGGGGTGGGGTTCTTCTCTTGGCGCTCCTTCACGGGAGCGGTTCAATCACTCAAAAACCTCCCGCAACAATTCCCGGTGAATCAGCGATCGGTCTGCCATAGATTGGAGCTGCGCCGGCGAGAGAGCGTCGCCATTAGCGTAATGTTCCAGCCAAGTTTTAGTGATAATTTTGGCATCCTCTGGCAACTGGGGCAATTCCCATCCGGGCATCTCCAATTCTGCCATCAGCTGGCTGACTTTGGGGTCATAGCTGAGCGCGAAACACCGGCACTCCTCCGCAGCAGCCATAATTAGCGCGTGCAGGCGCATCCCGACAGCCATTTCCACGCCGCGAAACACGCCTTTGAGCTCTCTGGGATCTTCGAGAGAGAGAATAATGCTTGCCCCGGCAAGTTGGGAGTGGATATACTCGGCGATTTCCAAATCTTGAGATGCCTGAAAAGGCAGAAGCAAAATAAAAGTGTCGGTTGCTTTTTGGAAGTCAATCAGGGCGCGGGTGAGGGTGTCAAGGCGTGCCGGTGTCAGCTGCGGGTGCTTTCGCAGCGTCACCGCCACGCGGGGTGCCGGCAAGTCCCACAAACCAGGCACCTGCTTGGCTTCCAGCGCCCAAACGGGATCGGGAGCGAAATAGCAGGGGATTTGCCAGTCGGAGAGCAAAGCTGCTGAGGCGCGATCGCGCACGCTCACCGCCGTGCAGCCGGCAAACACTCGTCTCGCCATGGGGCGAGTCAAAGAGCGCTTCAGCGGGCCAACACCCTGCGCCCAAGCAATCGTTTTCAAGCCCTGCTGCTGAGCCAGTCCCATCAAGCCGGCATAATAGAAGGGGCTGAGTGCGCTGGTGGCGTCTTGGATCAAACTCCCCCCGCCCCAGATAAAGGCATCTGACTGGCGCAGAGCTCGCAGCACCGGCATTGCATTCATGCGAGGAACCGCAGTCACCCCGTAGCGCCGGTGGGAAGCCGCTGGATTGCCAGAGAGAACCACCGGCGTCACACGATCTGGTAACATTTGCAACAGGGAAGCCAGCAAAGCCTCATCGCCCCCATTGCCCAAGCCGTAATATCCGCACAAAACTGCTCGCATCCGCTCCATGTCCTTCCTCAGCCGCTTGCCGCACGCTAGTCTAGTTTAGGGCAGTGGCTGGCAGCTTCCGTAAAATTTCTCAAAATTATGCTGGCGGTCGCTTTTTGTGAATTACGGCTGAATACTGTGCATTAAACTACGGCTCGCACGGAGGGGGAGTGAAAAAAACGATATTGTTTGGCTGTGTCTGGCTGCCCCTGCCAGACAGCCGCACCCTGATGGATAAAAAATTATTCAATCGTATTTAGGGGAGCGTTTCCTGCGTGACTTCTCCTTTTTGGCATTGAAAGTTTGAGGCGTTGGGGGCCCTACAAAGTAGCGTTTCATTTTAGTATTGGATGGATCTGGCTCAGAGTGAATCAAGCCCAAGCTGATCAGTATCAGCGTTTGTTTGTGGACAGTGCCGTAAGTGACGCCGACAGCAGCCGCAATTTCTTCGGCACTCTGTCCGGGGTGAGTGAGGATCGCTTCCAGAATCTTGTTCCGGTTGGTGTAAGCACTGGGGTGCGGTTTGAAGATATGGTTTGAGATAGCCACGGCTTTTAACCTGCTGTAAGCATTGATACAGAATAAGGGCGTTGGGACTGCCGGCGGGGGCTTTGGGACAGGGGAGGAGGGCTTTGCCTCTCCGGGGTGTCGGTGGCCACGCTCCCAAAGGCCCAACCGAGAGTCCCAGCGCCTTGAGACGTTAATTGCTGATAGCTTAACTTCATCTGGCTGGGATTTTCAGCGGTAGGATAGGAAAACTGAGGCAGTGTCAGGGATTCTTTATGCACGCGCTTTCTATTCCGACCTGGATTATTCACATTTCCAGCGTTATCGAGTGGGTTGGGGCCATCTGGCTGATATGGACATACGGCGAAGTCACCGGCAACCGGGCGTGGCGGGCCCTATCCGTGGCCATGCTGCCGGCATTAGTCAGCGCCATGTGCGCCTGCACCTGGCACTATTTTGACAACCCCGAATCTCTGGAGTGGCTAGTCACCCTGCAAGCCGCCATGACAGTGGTGGGGAACTGCACCATGTGCGCCGGCGCTTGGTGGATCTGGCGCTGCGCCAGGTTAAAGGAAGCCACGCAACCAGTTGCCGGTGAAAAAGCCCCTAACCTCGCCCCCACAGAATCGCGACGATGATTTCAAAAGACAGTCTGTTTGCTATCTCCCTGTTTCCCTACCTGGGGTTCTTGTGGTTTCTCACCAGATCGGGACAAGTGCCGCGTTTAGCGCTGATTGGGTTTTACATGACCCTGGTGTTTGTCGGCGTCACCATTCCCGCTGGGATTTACGCCAAAGTGGTTTATGGCGAGTCCTTAGC
>CAZJNL010001044.1:0-2522 GCA_964546515.1 uncultured Oscillatoria sp. | reverse complement strand
CCAGGCTTTGGACGCAAGCCGCAAGGGCGCTGTCCCCCGCAACCTCACAGAATTCGGGCGGCTGAGAGCTAGACGTTGCCATTGTGAGCCAGACCGTGCTTTGTACAGGTAAGTTACATGACTATTGTGTCAGGAACAAGCACGATCGGGGGCCTGGGGAACGGCATCAGTAGAAATACTCAGGGGTTCTCTAGGGGGTTTAGTTCGGGAACCCGTACAGGCGAGTGAGTTGCGCTCGCACCTCGCCCGACGCTAAATTAGCACTCAGGAGTTGAGAGTGCTAACTCGAAACTCAGGCTCAGGCCAACGGGCAACCAAAAAGCAATGGGCAGTGGCGCTGAGCCTGCGCAAATCAGGGCACCGAAAGGGCCACCTGAGAAAGTGCCGAAGTCAACCACTATCTACCTAACCTGCAGTTCTGGAGAATTTTGTATGGCAGCTGTATCTCTGAGCGTTTCCACCGTTAAACCTCTCGGCGAGCGCGTATTCGTCAAGGTGAGCGCCTCTGAAGAAAAAACCGCTGGCGGCATTCTTCTGCCGGACACCGCCAAGGAAAAGCCCCAAGTCGGGGAAGTCGTGCAAGTCGGTCCTGGCAAGCGCAATGACGACGGCACTCGCCAAGAGATGGAAGTCAAGATCGGCGACAAAGTTCTGTACTCCAAGTACGCCGGCACCGACATCAAACTGGGCAGCGAAGAATACGTCCTGCTCTCGGAAAAGGATATCCTCGCCATCGTTAGCTAGTGGCTAAAGATTAATTGCCTCCCCGGGCTGCGCCTGCGGGACAAGGCAGTGAAAAATTAGCAATTCGCAATTAACAGCTGAGACATCTCACAAGTAATCCTCTTATTGACTGAACTCAACACCTATGGCTAAGCGCATCATTTACAACGAAAACGCTCGTCGCGCCCTGGAAAGGGGTATGGACATCCTGGCGGAAGCAGTGGCCGTGACCCTGGGCCCCAAAGGCCGCAACGTGGTTCTGGAAAAGAAGTTTGGTGCGCCCCAAATTGTTAATGATGGCGTCACCATCGCCAAAGAAATTGAACTGGAAGACCACGTAGAAAACACCGGCGTGTCTCTGATCCGTCAAGCGGCTTCCAAAACCAATGACGCTGCCGGTGACGGCACCACTACGGCGACGGTTCTGGCCCACGCAATGGTCAAGGAAGGTCTGCGCAATGTGGCTGCCGGTGCTAACGCAATTTCCCTCAAGCGGGGGATTGACAAAGCGACTCACTTCCTGGTAGACAGGATCGCCGAACACGCCCGCTCGGTGGAAGACTCCAAGGCTATCGCTCAAGTGGGCACCATTTCTTCGGGGAACGATGAAGAAGTGGGCAAGATGATCGCCGAAGCGATGGACAAGGTGGGCAAGGAAGGCGTGATCTCCCTGGAAGAAGGGAAGTCCATGACCACGGAACTGGAAATCACCGAAGGGATGCGCTTTGACAAGGGCTACATCTCTCCTTACTTCGCGACGGATATGGAGCGGATGGAAGCGATTATGGATGAGCCTTTCCTCCTGCTCACCGACAAGAAGATCGCCCTGGTGCAAGACTTGGTGCCGGTGCTGGAGCAAGTGGCTCGCGCGGGTCGCCCCCTGGTGATTGTGGCAGAAGATATTGAGAAAGAAGCTCTGGCTACCCTGGTGGTCAACAAGCTGCGCGGCGTGCTGAATGTGGTTGCTGTCAAGGCTCCTGGCTTTGGCGACCGCCGCAAGGCTATGCTGGAAGATATCGCGGTGCTCACCGGCGGTCAGCTGATTACCGAAGATGCGGGTTTGAAGCTGGAAAACACCAAGCTGGAAATGCTCGGTCGCGCTCGCCGCGTCACTATCACTAAGGAAAATACCACCATTGTTGCGGAAGGCAACGAAAAGGCTGTTAAGGCTCGCTGCGAGCAAATCCGCCGTCAAATGGAGGAAACTGATTCTTCCTACGACAAGGAAAAGCTGCAAGAGCGTCTGGCTAAGCTCGCCGGCGGTGTGGCGGTGATTAAGGTGGGCGCTGCCACGGAAACCGAAATGAAGGACCGCAAGCTGCGCCTGGAAGATGCCATCAACGCCACCAAGGCGGCTGTGGAAGAAGGGATTGTTCCCGGCGGCGGGACGACTCTGGCTCACTTGTCTCCCCAGCTGGATGAGTGGGCGAATGCTAATCTGAAGGGCGAAGAGCTGACGGGTGCGATGATTGTGGTTCGCGCTCTGGCGGCTCCTCTGAAGCGGATTGCTGAAAATGCCGGTCAAAATGGCGCTGTGATTGCTGAGCGGGTGAAGGAGAAGCCGTTTGATGTCGGCTACGACGCGGCTACCAACGAGTTTGTGGATATGTTTGAAGCGGGTATTGTTGACCCCGCTAAGGTGACTCGTTCGGCTCTGCAAAATGCGGCTTCTATTGCCGGTATGGTGCTGACGACTGAGTGTATCGTGGTTGACAAGCCGGAACCTAAGGAAGGCGCTCCTGCTGGCGCGGGTGCCGGTATGGGCGGCGGCGACTTCGACTACTAATCGGCTGTCTGGC
>CAZJNL010001043.1:0-2522 GCA_964546515.1 uncultured Oscillatoria sp. | reverse complement strand
AGCGACACCGGCATTGGGATTAGCAGCGAGTTTCTGCCATTCGTCTTTGAGCGCTTCCGCCAAGCGGACGCCACAACCACAAGGTCGTACAGCGGTCTGGGACTGGGGCTGGCCATCGTGCGTCACCTGGTGGAACTGCACGGCGGCAGTGTCGGGGCGTACAGTGTCGGCCAGGGGCAGGGGGCTACCTTTACGGTGCAGCTGCCCCTCTTGGAAGGGAGCGAGAAACCGCAACAGAGCGAGCGCGACGGAAAATCACGGCCTCAGCCCACCAGCTCCCCACCGGCTCACCCCCTCACCGGCTTGCGGGTGCTGGTGGTTGATGACGATCCCGACACCCGCGACTTGCTCAGTGTGACGCTCAAGCAATACGGGGCTTGTGTGAGGGCTGCCGCCAGTGCCGGTGAGGCGCTCAATGCGCTCGAAAGGTTGAACCCGAATGTGCTGGTGAGCGATATTGGCATGCCTGGTGAGGACGGTTACGCTCTGATGCGCCGGGTGAGGGCGATGGAAGCGCAGCGCGGGGGATTCCTGCCGGCTGTGGCCCTAACGGCCTACGCCCGCGAGTCAGACCGCCTGCAGGCAATGGATGCGGGCTTCCAGATCCATGTGCCCAAGCCGGTGGAGCCGGCTGATTTAGTGGCAGCGGTGGCCCTACTTGCTGGCCGCACCGCACCCGCTTGAGCTGCTTCATCTTCTAGTTTGCATATTATAGCGGATAGCGGTTTGGGGGTGGCAACTTTTGTAAATAAGCTGATTTAGGTGCGTGACGAGCCGCGTACAGCACCCTACTTCTTCTTGTAGAGACAAGGGTTTATCGCGTCTTATTGTAGAGAAGCGTCTCCGCTCGCGCCTTCTTGTAGAGACAAGGGTTTATCGCGTCTTGTTTGCGTCTCCAGAGCGCCTTCTTGTAGAGACAAGGGTTTATCGCGTCTTCTCCCGCACAGAGGGCACGGCGGTGCCGCGCCGCGATTAACGACCGCATTATATATGCAATTAAAATGTTTTAACCTGCGGTTCAGAGGGGGATTAATTCCGGGAAATTTTGCAGCAGCTGGTCGTCGGTGAGTGAGTCGCCGAGCTGAGCCGGTGAGAAATGCACTTGCACGGCGAGCAGGCGGTCGTTGTAGTGCAGGTTAATCAGGGCTTTCAGCCCAGCTTTGAGGGCGGCGATATGGGAGAGGTCGGTTTCGAGATCGGCAACTTCGCCCTTGTAAGCCACTGCGAGCATGACGACGAGGTTGCTCGTCACAGGCAAAGAAAGGGGCTCGTCTGGTGCCGGTGGGCTGAGGTCGGGCTGGCTCAAATAGCGCTGAGCGGAGTCTGTAAACAGTTCGTTCACATAGTCACCGGCTTCCCCCTCGTTCCAGAACACATCCCCTTCATTGGCTGCAGAGCGCCAGTAGACATCGTATTGCAGGAGGCTCTGGCAGATTTCCACCAGCTGTTCGCCCGCCACCTCGATATCGCCCTCCGCTGCGATAGCCGAGCTGGCGGCGCGATTGAGGACGCCCAACAGGGGGGCCACTTCAACACCGGCCAGATGGATAAATAAGCGGCAGACCACAATCCGAGTGCGGCCCATCATTTGATTAAACTTGTCGCCCCAAGCGTTCATCTGATTTCCTCACCTAACACACAAAATTAGTTTACCAGAAGTTGTAAGAGGCGTTAATAGCGCTGCGGGAATTTTGATTTCAGCGGGCCAAATCAGAGAGGGTTTGTAAAGGAATTCTTAAGCCCTCACTTTTTGTTTATAAACACTCTCTGGGGAACAGCACCCCAGAAAATACAAATAGCAACCGCAGCCAGGAGGAGATAAACGCAAATTGTACAGATATCTGTGCTATCGGAGTTCAAGTCACTCAGACTGCGGTGGCTGCATGAAAAATCCGACCCGCTCCCTACTGAGGGTCTATGGAATAAAAGCCTTTAATGAAATCGATCACAACACTGAGGGGCGGCATGGCAAACTGCTGGCCTGCCGGCATGCCGGCTGAGCCCTGATTTTTGGATCTGGCTTGGTTCATAAACCGTTTGCCGAAACTCGGGTGGTGGTAGACACTCAAGCTCCGATCGCTGGAATTGAGTAAGATTGTATGGGTGGGGGCATGGAAAAAGCTAGCTCTCTCAGCAATTGGGGGGAAAATTTTCGAGAGGTCGATGGCAGCGATTTGGTTAAGGGCTTGACTCATAGCGGTGCTTAACTGCTGGACGAGCCTGAGTTCTGGGATGCTGAGGTGGGTGGTGGCGTGGGCGCGGAGTTGCTTAACCGAGGTGATCATATTTCGGTGAGTGGCGGCGGCATTTTCAAAGGGAAGAATAGCCACATAAGCGGTGGGAAATAATTGCTCGTCGCTTTCCACCCTAAAGGTGATCACCGTGCGGCGATAGCCGACGGCAATGCTGGGGGGTTGGCTGAGGCTGGGGTATTGCTGAGCGATTTTGTGATAGCTGGCGGCTAAGATAAAATTAGACTCCTGATCTAAAGGCGCGTCGATGACAATGCGGACAGTCGGCGG
>CAZJNL010001042.1:0-2524 GCA_964546515.1 uncultured Oscillatoria sp. | reverse complement strand
CACCCTACTTTCGCTGCTATTTTTCCGTGAGGGTTTCGATGCCGTCCCAGCCCTCTGGGAGGGGGGTACGAATCCAATTTTGACAGCGCTGCTGGTGCAAAAGCGCGGCGCGATCGTGGCTGTCGATCTCCAGAACTGCCTCAAACTTCTCTAAAGCCCGCTCCAACTGGCGATTGAGATAATACTTGCGCCCTTGCTCGTAAAGCTCAATCGCTCGCTGCTTGGTTTCGGAAATTGGATCGGTGCGCAACCCCACCAATTCATAGATAGACACCGGCTGATGTCTTCCCTTCACCCGAACCATATCCAGTTCTCGCACCCACAGGAGATCGGCGCAGCACTGATAAGTGTTGCCGCTAATTGCAATGTCGCAGCCGTACATTTTCGTCGTTCCTTCCAGGCGAGAAGCCAGATTCACGTCATCCCCAATAACGGTGAACTCCATCCGCCGGGCATGACCGATATTGCCACTGATGGCTTCGCCAGAATGGATGCCAATTCCAATGCGGATGGGTTCCTTTTGGTCTGCGATCCGGCGAGCGTTGAACTCTACCAGGGAAGAGCGCATTTCCAGAGCTGTTTGCACCGCTCTCCAGGGATGGTCTGACAGCGGCAGCGGCGAGCCAAACACTCCCATAATAGCATCCCCAATATATTTGTCAAGGGTGCCTTTATACTTAAAAATTGGCTCCACCATTGCCGAGAAGTATTCATTGAGCATGCTAACGACTTCTTGGGCTTGCATGCTTTCCACTAATTTGGTGTAGCCCCGAATATCGGAGAACAAAAGCGAAACTTCCTTGCGGTCGCCTCCCAAATTAGCATTACCACTTTGCAGCAGCTGTTCTGCCAGCTCCTGAGTCATGTAGCGATACATCATATTCTTAATGCGTTTCTCATCGCTGATGTCATCCATCACCACCAGAACGCCGCCCACATTCTGAGTGTCTCTCGCACAGGCAATCGAGTTAATCGACAGGTGGACGCTGTGAGACTCGCTTCCCGAAACCGGCAGCAAAGTTTGGTCGGGATAATATTGCTGGCGCGATTTGTCATCGCCAGCGGACAAAGCCGCCCGGAACCAAGTCGTAAAATCACCCCCATTGAGCCGAATCACATCCAAGATAGATTGACCTTCCAAGCTGTTTCCCTCGCTCAAACCTAACAAGCGATTCGCACTGAGATTAGCGGCGGTAATTCGACCGGCTGCATCCGTAGACAGCACCCCATTGGTCAGGCTGCGGAGAATATCTCGCTGCAGCTGTTCCTGTTGCTGAATTTGCGCGTACTGCTGCTGAATCGTCTCGTACTGCTGCTTGACTTTTTCAAACAGCTTGGCATTTTGGATCGCCACACCGGCTTGGATGTTGAACGCCTCCATAAATTCTCGGTCGCTGCGGTTAAAACTCGCCTTCCAGCACTCAGGAGCGTGGGGCCAATCAGCAGGATTGTAGGCAGGAAAATCCCCCTTCTTCCGCTTGTTGACAAGTTGAGTCACCCCAATCAACTCGCCTTCGGCATTAAAAATTGGCATGCAGAGCAAGCTACAGGTGCGATACCCATTTTTCTGGTCAACTTCTCTAGAAACTGCCGAATCCGCATCGTCATAGAGGTCAAAGGGAATATTCAGAGGCTTGCCGGTTTTGGCAACTTTACCCACATAGCCTTTTCCCACCGGCACTCGCAGTTCCCTCAAAGATCCATCTGGCTGAGGAATTTTTGCCCACAGATCCTTGGTTTGCTCGTCTAGCAGCCAGAGCGTGCTGCGGTCAGCATTCATCAGTTTCTTGGCAGAATCCATCACCCGCTTCAGGGTTGACTCCAAATCCAAGCTGCTCGACGCAAGCGAGCGAGTTGCTTCTAAAAGCGCCTCAGCCGCACGCTGTTTCTGCATCGCCACATAAAAGGAGCGGGAATTTTCCAGAATCAGACGAATCAAAGGGGAAAATTCCTCAAACAGCGCTTCATCTTCTTGAGTGAACCCCCGCAGGTCAATCCTTTCCAACAAGGATTTTCCCCGAATCGAATTGCCTTTTAACTTGTTGAGCAGCTGGACAACTGCCACCAAATCCCCCTCCTCATTCAACAGGGGGAGCGTCAGCATCGTATAGGTGCGGTATCCCGTTTTCTTGTCGGACGCCCTAGCCGCGCCAGAGCGGGAGTCATCATAAAAATCGAAGGGAATATTGACAACTTTCTTAGTCGTTGCCACTTCACCGGCAATCCCTTGAGTCACAGGTATGCGAATCTCTAGCGACCCCTTGCCATCATCTTTGGCCAGAATCGACCAGAGTTCATTTTGATCCTCATCCCGGATATAGATAGTCGTCCTGTCAGCCCCCAGAATATCTCCAGTTTTCCAAGTAATGGCGCTCAGCATCTCATTGAGGAGTACCTCAAAATTAGAGCTGTCTAAGCTCAGCATTGACAAAGTTTGATGGACAGCGCTGAGTTTAGTCTCCACTCCTGACACTGCTTGTTTAAAATCCTTTTTTGTCAGCGGAGCCAGAAACTCAGAAAAGTT
>CAZJNL010001041.1:0-2526 GCA_964546515.1 uncultured Oscillatoria sp. | reverse complement strand
CCTACTTCGGGTGTGGGGGGGGTTAGTCACCCTTGCATCATATGAGAGAGTAGACGTTTATGAGCAATTCTTCAAAATCTTCCGACTCCGGCTCTCAACGTAGCCGCCAGCGCCCTCGCTATCAAAAAATTCGAGAACTCGGTCACAATCGCGCCGGCGGGATAGTTACCTACCTCGCCACGAACACCGCCACTGGGGAGCCGGTGGTTATCAAGCAGTTTCAGTTCGCCCAGTCGGGTTCCCAATGGTCAGGGTTTAAAACGTTTGAGCGGGAAATTCAAGTGCTGCGTTCCCTCAATCACCCCGGCATTCCCCGCTATCTGGATTCCTTTGAAACCCCAAAAGGCTTCTGCATGGTGCAGGAGTACAAAAACGCCCATTCCCTGGCGGTGCCGCGAAGCTTCAGCCCAGAGGAAATCAAACAAATCGCCATTTCTGTCCTAGATATATTAATCTACCTGCAAAACCAAACTCCTCCCATTGTTCACAGGGATATCAAACCGGACAACATCTTGGTGGATGACCGACTCAATGTTTACTTGGTGGATTTTGGCTTGGCGCGAATTGGATATAGCGAGGGGGCGACGAGCAGCGTCGCCGCCGGCACGTTTGGCTTTATGGCACCGGAACAGCTTTACAACCGGCAGCTGAGTAACGCAACGGATCTCTACGGTTTGGGCGCGACGCTGATTTGCGTGCTGGCGGGAACAAAATCCAGCGAAATTGAAAAATTAATTGATGAGGACAATCGCCTCAGTTTCAACCATCTGGCGAGTCATCTCAGCCCGAGTTTTATGGAGTGGCTGTCAAAAATGGTACAGCCCAGCCAAAAAGACCGCTACCCATCCGCTGCTGCTGCCAAAACCGCCCTGATTCAGCCGGTACAGGCTAACAGCACGGTAAGGGTGCCAGAAGTTCAACCGCTGCAACTGAGCAAAGTTCCGCCTGCTCCCGTTACTGGAAACAATAGCACACACTGGCTGGGGGATTTTTTCAAAAGTTTGATATTTCTTGAACTCCCAAACAGCGGGCAGCAGATATATAATCCTACTGAGGAGGAGGTGACGTTAGCCCTCACCCGGCGCGGCACCCCCACTTGGACGGAGGAGGATTTTCAACAGCTGCTCGTCACCCTGGGGTGCGCCGGCTACGGCTGGCTGATTCCTGTTGGCGTGCGCCAGCAGTTGGAAGCGATGAGACAGAAGCGACAGCTCGCTCAATCGCGCCCTCGCACGAAACGGGGGGAAAAACAGTAAAAGTAGGGTGCGTTCCCTCTTTGGGAACGCACCCTACTGTGGGGCATTTTTTTTAGTAGCGTTCCCCAGGAACGCACCCTGCTGTGGGGTATTTTTTAAGGAAGTTTGAGAAATTATTTAGAATACCCAGATGCCAGCTAAAATAACGCTCACTGTCACGGAAGGAAGCCTGAAAGGGCAGATATTTGAATTCAGCGATCGCACCACCTGCATTATCGGTCGCGGCGGCGACTGCTATGTGCGGCTGCCGAATGACGAAGCACATGGCAGCATCTCTCGCTATCACTGCCGGCTCGACATCAACCCCCCCCTGGTTCGCGTGCGCGATTTCGGCAGCAAAAACGGCACCTACGTCAACGGCAAAAAAATAGGGCAGCGCCAAAGCGACCAAACCGCGCAAGAAGCGGTTCAGATGGAATTCCCTGAATACGAACTAAAGGATGGCGACGAAATAAGGCTGAGCAAAACTGTGTTCCGAGTCAGCATTGAAACCGGCGCTGCGGAGGAAGAAACGGAAACTCTGGAACCGCGAGCCGGTGCCAATCTTCCCGAACAGACAGAAACCTTGCCCAGAAGAGGCGCTGCAGTGCTGCCAACCACGTCAGAGGATGGGAATCTCCCAGAAATTGGCGGCTACACGACTTTGAAACTGCTGGGAAAGGGGGGATGCGGCGCTGTTTATCTGGCTCGCCACAACGGCACAGGGGAGAAAGTGGCGCTCAAAGTAATGCTACCGGAGCGAACAGACAGTCCGCGCCACATAGATTGGTTCCTGCGGGAAGTGGAAAACACCAAAGCTTTAAAGCATCCCAATGTTGTGCGGCTGCTGGATTCCGGTTACGGCGACGGCACTTTTTTCTGCTTGCTGGAATATTGCGACGGCGGCACTTTAGTGGATTTAATGCGGGCTGGGGGTGGGCGAGTGCCGGTGGATGAAGCGGTGGCGATTTTGCTGCAAGTGCTGGAAGGTTTGGAATACGCCCACAGCGCCGAGATTCCCAACGTCAGACAAGCAGATGGCAGTTTTGTCAAAGGGCGGGGTTTGGTGCACCGGGATCTGAAACCTGCGAATATTTTCCTTGCCGGTGCCGGCAAAATCCGCACTGCCAAAATTGGCGACTACGGGTTAGCCAAGGCGTTTGATTCAGCCGGTTTGAGCGGTCAAACTATCAGCGGCACCACGGCTGGCACGCCGGCTTTCATGCCGCGACAGCAGGTAATTAATTTCAAATATGCCAAACCGGAGGTGGATGTTTGGGCTGCGGCGGCG
>CAZJNL010001040.1:0-2526 GCA_964546515.1 uncultured Oscillatoria sp. | reverse complement strand
GAATGGGGCACGCTCGAATGGGGCATGGGGAATGGGGCATGGGGCATTGGACACAACAATCAATCCAAAATCCGGGCAGGCAAAGCCTTAACTTCTGACCGGCTGAAATCTTTGCGTAAAATCTATCCACCGGCCTACCTTGTTGCCAGTGATATCTAAAACAGGGATATCAACACTTCTGGTATCCCTAAATCTATATTCCCCAGAATATTGAATTGTGGTGCGCTCTGGCTTGCCCAATCGATAAGCAGTAGCAATCTCCTGAGCCAGCCGACAGGTAACTTTGAAAGTTCCCATCCTAGTTCTCATCCTAATTTTTCCGTTACCAGCAGAGTAATTCCAATCTATCCAACCCAATGCCGGGGCTTCTTAACATTTTAAATATGTCACCTCAAACATTTGGGCAATATGAACATCATAGGGCGTGATCTGTCCCCATACGCTGATACCGTTGTATCCCGATCTGGAACGGTTAGACTCGCCAATTCCTCAACAAAGGTTATCTGCATAGGGAGGGCTGTTCCTTTGGCAATAATTCCCAACTTCCATTTTTATTCACAAGCGCCACCATCCCACCGGCATCCCCCATTAACCAGCAAGCCGCGTGCGTAGGGACCTTCAACAGTAATTTTGCTGACTTGTGGCGCAGGCAGTCCAGGTCTTCTAACCGCTTCAATAACCACAGGATCAATTTCGCTTTGCTGTGCTGATTGCGCGATAGCCGGCGGAATTACCACCCCCGGCGTCACCCCGCCAACACTAACCGTTAACAGACACAAAAACCGTATATTTTTCTCCCCAAAAAAGTTCTTCATCTCTTCTCCATTCTAATCTTTACATCCTTGTTTCAAGAGCAATCAAGGAGACTGTTTAAATATTTAATTATCACTATATATAGCGGGTCTCAAATAAGTGTGCTAAGATGGTTCTCCTCTTGTAGAGACGCGATTTATCGCGTCTCCCCTCCCCGATAGAGGGCGAAAGCGAAAAATGTACCGCACGCTATGTGAGAAACGCTATATTTATGTCTAATCCTCGCCATGATGCCTTAAAACGAAGATGTGGGGGTTCTGCTTCCTTTGAAAGGAAAAGCAGATTAAAAGCATAACAACTTAGCAGCCCCCCTAGCAAGCGTTCCCAGGCGGAACTGGTTGTGGCCAATTAACACACTGTAGGGGCGGCCCCCCGTGGCGGCCCCCCGTGGCCGCCCCCCGTGCCGGCCCCTGTGCCGGCCCTATGTAACGGAGAGGGAGGGATTCGAACCCCCGGAACCCTTACGGGCTCATCTGATTTCAAGTCAGACGCAATCGACCAACTCTGCCACCTCTCCAGTGCAGACTCGATTATTATAATAACCGGCTCGTGCACGAATGGCTACCTCATTGCCGGCTGCGCGACAACACTGGTGCGGCAATAAAGAATTTGCTCGGACGCCACCCGGAAATCTTGGTTCACCCAAACCAGCGATATCTGCTCGACAGCACCGGCACAGAGGGCGACGATGGAGAAATTCCGCAGCCGGTCAGTCGAGGTTTGCACAATGCGGGGCACGCTGGCACCATTCAAGTACACCGTCCCAGAACTGACATGCACGCACCGGCGCAGGCGCTTCTGGGTGTGGCGCAGCCGGTGGTGCATGTGGCCAAACGCCACCAGGGGAATCTGTTTGCCCAGCGTTCGTGTTTGGGCAATCGCCTCCTCGAAATCCGGATCGCCAAAGTCGCCGCCGATCGGATTCCAGTCTTTGCCGCAGGGATCTTCCGGCAGATCGCCCAGGCCGGTCGGGCCGTTGTGGCCCAGAAAAATCACCGTTTCACTGCCGGCTTGGCCAACAGCGTCCATAATGCGAGCCGCAGACGCCTCAAAACTGCCCACCCCAAACCGGTCGCGATAGAAATCGCTATATTTCCACTCTGAGCCACCCCAAGTAAACGGACGGCTGCCCACAACGGTAAAACCCAGTTCTGGGAAGTCCAGCTTTCCGTAACCCACATGGGCGTCCCCCAGCAAATCCAGCTGCGCCCGCACCCGATCTTCTTGGTGCCGGTCGTAGGGGCACTTGCTGCGACCCCAGTCCGTAGCAGTGTACCAGGCGTCGTGATTGCCCAAAATAGCTGCTTTGGGAATGTCCAGACCGGCAATCGCCCGCACCACGGGCAGCGACTCGTTGCCAAAGTCCCCCACAAACAGCACCAGTGAGACGCCTAAGTGCTTGAGAGATTGCCGGTCCGCCTCCTCCCACTGGTCGTGAACGTCTCCAATAACAGCGATTTTGATGGGTTTATCTTTACTGATGACCATGCCAACTCCCTTGCCGCTCCTTATCCAGGATAGAAAAGCTTGGCCATTTTTGCACAACTCCCGACCGGAATTCTCGTTCCGTACCCTCGGTTACACATTGCCGAGGGAGTTTTGGTTAAAATTACTATAATTGATGATTGAGAAAACTTTGGGTACACCCAAACCAACTGAACTGTGTTTACTACTGCACTTTTGCGGCGCGACCAAACCCCGGCTCTGCCCCAC
>CAZJNL010001039.1:0-2527 GCA_964546515.1 uncultured Oscillatoria sp. | reverse complement strand
CGCGCGGTCGTTTCTTTTGCGAGGACTCAGTAGCCCTTTGCCCGCTTCCCCTTTTGCCCTTTACCCGGCTTCCCTTTTCCCTTTTCTCTTTCGCGTAAGCGAATCGCAATTTTTTTTCAAAAATGGCCTGTTATCTGTCAATATGACAATGAGTGAATTGCCTATTATCCAAAAAAACTATGACTAAATTAAATGGTATGTCCCCATTCTGAACCTGCTTCCGCGCTATCATAAATTTACTCTTGGCGACCGGATGGTAACAGGAATTTAATAGATTTTAAAATTTCTGATATCAGCCAGGTACGCCAGAGATAAATTAGCCCAGCTGTCAGCGCTGAACATAAAAATAGACATTCTCCGCCACCAAACGCGCTTGCTCTTAGATTTTCACGAGATGTCAGCCGAACGGTACGAGTACGCGGGAAAATTGCTCAACGACATCGGCACCGATTTAGGAGGCTGGATTAAACAGCAGCGCAAAAAGGAATCCCCGTGAAACCGAAAACATGTCATCTAATTTAGAGAGACGCCAACCCATGAAACGATACGGCAATCTGTTCCCCCAAATTGGAGATTTTCCCAACTAGCAAGCCGCAGCGCGAAAAGCGCAGCGCGGGAAACGCTTTCGCCCGAATGTTCTGGAGTTCAACTACAACCTGGAAGGAAACCTGCTGCAACAGCAGGCTGAATTGAAATCAAAAGCATACTGTCCGGGCGCTTACAGAACTTTCGATATTTTTGAACCGAAGCGGCGGATGATTTCAGCAGCGCCTTACAAGGACAGAGTTGTTGATCCCGCTCTCTGCAATATCATCGTTCCCCTTGTCGAGCGGACTTTTATCAGCGATTCCTAGGCAAACAGTGTTGGTTTTGGTACTCACCGCGCTTGGCGCCGCTTCACAAAATTTGCCCGCTCAAGTAAGTACATTCTCCAGTGCGACGTGCGAAAATATTTCCCCAGCATTGACCAGACTCAAAGAACTGCTGCGCCGCAAGATTAAATGTCCCGATACGCTGTGGCTGCTAGATAAAATCATCGAGAACAGCAACCCGCAAGAACCCGTGATAGAATACTTTCCAGGAGACTACTTGCTCGCACCCCTAAACCGGCGGCGCGGTTTGCCGATTGGCAACCTGACAAGCCAATTTTTTGCTAATGTTTACCTGAACAGCTTCGACCATTTTGTCAAAGAACAGCTGAAAGTAGCCAAATACATTCGCTATGCAGAGGACTTCGCTCTTTTTTCCGACAGCTGGGAATTCTTAGCCGGTGCGCTCACAGCTGTAGAGTCATACCTCGCCACCCTGCGGCTGAAAATTCACCCCATTAAAAGCCAACTGTTTAAAACTCGACACGGCGCAAACTTTCTGGGATTTCGCATCTTCCCGGAGCGCATCCGCGTGCGCCAAGGAAATCTGCGCCGCGCTAGACGCCGACTGCGCCGGTTGCGGGAAGATTGGATTGCTGGTAAAATAGGACTGTCCGAAATATCTCGTTCAGTTCAAAGCGGGAGCATCTCACTTTTGCATGAAACCCGATAAAACCAGGTTTTTGACAATTGAGATGCTCCCAATAGAGATGCGCGTGGGGCATGCATAGAGACAACTCTCCCGCCGGCACCCTTTTGCTTATGATTTACTGCCTCAATCCTAGCTGCTTTCTGCCCGAAAATCCAGATGGCACAAACTTCTGCACCAGTTGCGGGGCCAAGCTGTCACCGCTGCTCAGAGTAAGGTATAGCATAATTCGCGCTATTGGTCAAGGGGGTTTTGGCAAAACTTACTTGGCAGTGGACAAAGACCGGCGCAACGCCAGCTGTGCCGTCAAACAGTTCTCCCCCTCACCGGCAATTCAAAACAGCCCGCTGGCGCTTTCAAAAGCGGGGGATTTCTTTAACCTTGAAGCCGAAAGACTGCTACAGTTAGAAGAACACCCCCAGATTCCCACTCGGTTCGCTTACTTCGAGGAAAATAATCGGCTATACTTAGTGCAGCAGTTCATCAAAGGGCTTTCCTTGCTGGATGAATGGCAGCGAGAGGGAACCTTCAGCGAGTCAAAGATTCGAGGACTTCTGGGAGATTTGCTGCCGGTTCTGCAATTCGTGTACGAGCGAAAAGTGATTCACAGAGATATCAAACCGGAGAACATCATCCGCCGGGAAAGTGATGGCAAATTGGTGCTGATAGACTTGGGGGTGGCCAAACAGTTTGCTGGGACTTTGTTGAGCCTGCAGGGAACAGTAACCGGCACCCCCGGAGCCGCGCCGGTGGAGCAAATGCGCGGCGTTTCCTATCCCGCCAGCGACTTGTACAGCTTGGCTGTAACTTGCATTCGCCTGCTGACGGGATGTTTTCCTTTATCCGACGGTTTCGATGAACTTTACGATGCTTTTGAAGTCAGATGGGTGTGGCGAGAAAAACTGCCGGTGGGGGTAACTGTCAGTTCTGAATTGGGGCAAGTTTTGGATAAATTGCTGTCAGATTATGTCAAAGAGCGATATCAGTCAGCGGCGGAAGTGATGGCGGC
>CAZJNL010001038.1:0-2532 GCA_964546515.1 uncultured Oscillatoria sp. | reverse complement strand
CCCAAGTTGGCGCTTCCACAAGTAGCAGTGACAGCGAGGCGGTTAGCTTAGAAGGTTTGGCTGCTGGAGTCTACTATGCGCAAGTAGCTGGTTGGAATGGAGCCTCTAACCCGGACTACACATTAAGCATTTCGGCATACGGTCAAGGCACTGGGGACGACGACTATGAAGAGAACGACGATATCACCAGTGCCACCTTCCTGGATTTGCAGCTGCAAAGTACCTACGATAACCTGGCCATTCAATCTGGCGACGATGACTGGTTCAGCTTTGATATTGCCTCCACCGGCTCGGCGGGAGATGCGGTCAGCATAAACTTCGACCATTTCCAGGGAGATTTGGACTTAGAGCTGTACGATGCGAATGACAACTATGTTGGTGGGTCTAGCGGTACAGGCGACAGCGAGACAGTTAGCTTAGAGGATTTGGCACCAGGGACTTATTACGCGAAAGTTCACGGGTACGCTGGAGCCGCCAACCCGTACTACAACCTGAGCGTCTGGGCCCCCAACCAAGCAACTCTCGACGACGACGGCTATGAAGAGAATGACGATCTCGCCAGCGCCACCGTTCTGGATTTGCAGCAACAGTCCAGTTTGAACAATCTGGTCATCCTATCTAACGACTCCGACTGGTTCAGCTTCGATATGGGAGCCACCGGCCAATTTGCGGATGAAGTCAGGATTGATTTCTATGGCTATCTGGGCGACCTGGATTTACGGCTGTACGACGCTTCTGGCAACTATATTAGTGGGTCAGGCGGTACAGGCGACAGCGAGTGGGTCAGCTTACAGGGTCTGGCTACAGGGACATACTACGCAGAGGTTTACGGGTACGCTGGAGCGGAAAACCCCAACTATAGCTTGAGCGTGGTAGCACCAACCGGCGGCGCAACTCTTGACGATCGCTATGAACAGAATGACGATCTCGCCAGCGCCACCGCTGTAGATTTGCAACAGCAGTCCTATTTCGAGAATCTGGTCATTCAATCTGGCAACTCAGACTGGTTCAGCTTCAATCTTGCCGGCACCGGCGGGTATGGCGACGAGGTGCGAATTGACTTCTGGGACGACCTGGGAGATTTGGACTTACGGCTGTACGATGCGAATGGGAACCTGCTAAATAGTTCCACAAGTGTCAGTGACAGCGAAAGTATCAGCTTAGAGGGGCTGGCAGCTGGAACCTACTATGTGGAGGCTTACGGGTATAATGGAGCCAGCAACCCGAACTACTCGTTAGATATATGGGCGCTAACCGCTGCCAGTGCGACCGGCGATTCCTATGAAGAGAATGACTCGCTCGACACAGCCTCTAACCTGAGCCGGCTGGAAGGGGAGAACTATTTTGGGGAACTGTCCATTGAGTCTGGCGATGACGACTGGTTCAGCTTCGAGCTTCTCAACCGGGGCGAGTATGGTGATCAGGTCAGGATTGACTTCTGGCAATACCTGGGAGATTTGGACTTACAGCTGTACGACGCTTCTGGGAACCTGCTGACCGGCTCTTACAGTACCAGTGACGGGGAAAGTGTCAGCTTAGAGGGGCTGGACGCTGGGGAATACTACGCGCGAATTTACGGGTACAGTGATGCCAGCAATCCCTACTACAACTTAACTATCACTGCGCCAACAGGTTCTGGCATGACGGAGGATGACCGCTATGAAGAGAACGATCTCCTCGAAAGTGCTGCAGACTTGGGTTCTCTGACAGGGGTAAGATACTTTGAGGATCTGGTCATTCAGTCTGGAGACGATGATTGGTTCAGTTTCACAACCACCGGCACCGGCGGGTTTAGCGATGCGCTCACGATTGACTTCTGGGGCGCAGAGGGGGACCTGGACTTAGAGCTGCTCGATGCGAATGGCAACTCTGTTGGTGGCTCCTTTGGTGCCGGTGACAGCGAAACGGTAAGCTTGCAGGGTTTGCCTGCTGGGGAATACTTCGCGCACGTTTACGGGTTTGCCGGAGCGAGCAACGACTACACGCTGACAGTGACAGCCCCTGGCGGAAGCGCAGCGACTGCCGGTGACGATATCTATGAAGAGAATGATTCCCAGGAAGCCGCATCCGACTTGCGCCAACTGTCAGCGGGGGCGAACACCTTTGAGGATCTGGTTATTCAGTCGGGCGACGATGACTGGTTTAAGTTCTCGCTCGGTGGCATTGGGCAATTTGGCGATGCCCTCAGCATTGATTTCTACCACGGTTTTGGCGACCTTGATTTAGCGCTTTACGATGCAGCTGGCAACTATATTAGCAGTTCCACTGGAGTCACGGACAGCGAGACGATTGGCTTACAGGGTCTGCTAGCTGGGGACTACTACGCGCATGTTTACGGGTACAATGGAGCCAGCAACAACTACTCGCTAACTTTTATTTCTACCTTGGGCAGCAGCGCTCTGGGTGGGGACTATCTGGAGTCGAATGATTCCTTTGATACCGCCACGGAACTGCGGGAAGCGCAAACGCTGACGGGGCTGAGCGTTCACGAAGCTGGCAATGACGACTACTTCAAATTCACCCTGAATGAGG
>CAZJNL010001037.1:0-2535 GCA_964546515.1 uncultured Oscillatoria sp. | reverse complement strand
GGCACCGGCACCCTTAAATTCCGGCAAGAAAGGGCTGACCGGCACATCCTCAGCAGCCAGAGAGGCTTCCCACCTGCCGCCGGTGGTGGAAGCCGTGACGCTGGCGGTGCCGCCCGCGATGGCCAATCTGCCAGAACCGTTAATTTGAATGCTGTCTGCGGTAAAGGCACTGGCGCTGCCAGAGAGGGCGAACTTGCCGGTGAACCGTCCCAGTTGGGAGTCAAACTGGGCGACCGATTCGGGCAAGAAAGGTGTGACCGGCACATCTTCTGCGCCCAGGGTGGCGGACCACTTTCCCCCGCTCAGATTGGCGCTGAGCATTGCAGTGCCGCCGGCAATGTTGAGACTTCCGGAACCCTGGAAGTTGATAGTGTTCAGCGCCAGAAGGACGCTATCGCCTCCCGCTTCGCTATCAACCACACTGCCTGAGGCTGAGAAATTGCCGGAGAAGGCTCCGAGTTCCCCAGCGGGAAGCCCCAGAGATGCCGGCAAGAAGGGTGCCACCGGCACAGAGTTAGCTCGGACAGCAGCTTGCCACCGGCCTCCTGCAACTGCGATATCCTGGATGTTTACGGAGCCGCCGGCGACATTCAGCTGCAAATTCCCTTTAGCATTAATTGTCGTTGCTGTCAAGTTTTTTGTGCTGCCAGCTAGGGTGATTTGCCCGCTAAGCCGGGGCTTTTCGCCGAAAGCCCCCACACCGAGCACTGGGGCGAGAGTTCGCAGCTGTGAGGGATTGAGGAGTTTCAAGTCAGCAGCGATGACAGCCAGCCGGTCGAGCTGAAGACCTTCGGGGGAGACGGTGACGCTGAATGCGCCGTCACTGAGGGTGCCGGCGATCCGGGCTGCGCCGCCGGCAAAGCTTATTCCCAGATCGAGCGCCGACGCATTAATGGATTCTGGAGTAATGCCCTGTGTGGTGCCGGAGAGGCGAATGCTGCCGCCGGTGAGGCTGCCGGTGAGGCTGGCTGCTGGAAGTTTAAAATCTGAAGTTTGGAATAATTCAGTGTTGGCGATTTGTGCCAGTGGCGAAAGCTGCATAGCGGAGGGAGTGACAGTCGCCTGCCACCGGCCCTTTTGAAGCGCCCCCCGGACGCTGGCGGTGCCGGCAGCAAAGCTGACCGCTACCTCTCCTTCCGCTTGAATAGTTTCTGGCGTCACTGCTTCTGTAGTGCCGGAAAAGCGGATATTACCTGTAAGTGCGACAGGCTTTTGGCGGTAGACTGCAGGCGGAAGGGAGATAGCCTGGCGGCTGGGGTCTGGCTGCGAGCCCGCAGTGGGGATAGAGGGTAACTCAGCCAGTTCTATGCCGGTGGGGACGGCTTCGAGTTGCCACAGTTTGTCGGTGATTTGCCCGGAGACAGCGAGAGTGCCGCCGGCAACTTGGGCGACGGTGTTGCGCAAGAAAGCGGTTTGGCGGGCACCGATGATGGTGATTTCGCCTTTCGCCGGATAAGTGGCTTTGGGTGCCTGCCACTGGGCGGTGGTTTCCAGGTTGTCGCCCGGGCCGGCAATTGTGGCTTGTGCGTCAATCGGTCCGACGCTCATGCCGGTGAGATAGACGCTGTAAAGGGAGGCGAGGGCGTCTCCGGGGACGTTGCTCGCTTTTACTTGCAGGTTGAGTTGGGGGGGGCGAGTTGAGGAGCCCATTTGGATTGCGCCCGAGCCGGTGACAGAGCCACCGACAGCCGGTGTGGCTTTAATGTCGCGCAGTTGCAGGGTTCCTTCAGAGAGGGTGAAGCCAAAGCTAAAGCTGCTAACGCCGATGCGGTCAACCTGCAAAGGCGGTTTTGCAGGGGCGTTTCCCCCGGAGGTTCCGGGCAGATTAAAAGGCACAGCGGGGGTGGGGAGGGTGCTGACGGTTCCGGAGATTGCCGGTGCGGCGATTGGCCCTGTGAGGTTTAGGTTGGCTCGCACCTCTCCGGCGACAGGTATTGGCACTTGAACTTGCAGGGTTTCTAGGGCGTCTTTGATGCTGACTTGGGGGACTTGAATGGCTAGGTTGGAGTTTTCTTTGAGGGCGATTAATCCGCTAGCTCGCACGGGGATTTGGCCGTAGGTGGTGGTGACGTTTTCGAATGCGACTTTTAGCGGACCGTTGAATCGCAATTGGCCATTGGTTTGCGAGAGAGGTTTTGGTAAGGGATCGATTTTAGCTGTAACGGATTTGAGGGAGGCAATTCCTTTGAAGTCGAGGAGTTCGTTTTGTTGCAGCTGGAGTTGCAGGTTGCCATCTAGCTTGCCGGCGCTCAGGTCAATTGGGAGTTTGACGGTGCGCTTGGCGAGCAGGTCGAGTTCTGTGGCGGGAAAATCCTGCGCTTGGACGGTTAGATTGGTTTTCTGCTCGGGAAGTGCTGTAACGCCTGTGATTTGGAAGTTGCCGCCGGTGGTTACTGCACCCCGCACTTCGTAGCTGAGTTTCTGGTAGCGGTCGCTCAGTTTGAGGGTGCCGCTGTTGAGTTGCAATTCGATAAGGGGGCGGGCACGGGGACCCGCCCCTACAGGGGCTGCCAGGGGGGGCGGGCACGGGTACTC
>CAZJNL010001036.1:0-2539 GCA_964546515.1 uncultured Oscillatoria sp. | reverse complement strand
GATTTTCAAGTACAGAGGCTAGATATTCAGCGTCTCTCCCTCTTTTGGGTGGCGCTTCAGTTCCGGCGACAGGTGGAATGTCGTTTCTTAATTCCCCCCTACCAGTCTCAATCGCTTCCGAATTAGACCCTTTCAGCAAAGTTACTAGATATTGCTAAGGCATAAATACCCTGAAAGTTAGGCAACTTATTTCGGTTTTCAGGGAAAAATCCTCACCGGCTGTAACGGCTTTCCGCCCCTATCCTCTCAACTTTTGAGGTAGTTGAGGATTCATTTCTTCACCACCATTGGCTATCTTGTAAGTGATCCTCCCTGTTATAGTTTCTAGCTTGCTTCTCTGACGAAAGTGCGCTTTGGGCGCACCGGCACTGAAATCGGATTCTGCTGGTAACTGGCGGAGCGCGGGAGCCTTCCCCGGCTCTCACGCGCCTGTAACAGTTCTCGGACTGTCGCTTGCAAAAATTGATTTAGTATGCTATTATACCAGACTTTTGCAAGCGAGAGCAAAAAGGCGCGTAAGTTTGACGGTAACAGTTGCCAGCCCCTCAGCTACCGCTATCTCTTAACCCTTCAATCCCAGAGCCGCTTGCAAGCGGGCTTGGTCTAAAGAGCGCTGATGCAGCAGCAACCAAGATTGTATCAGATCGGGCCCGTGCACTTCGCCTGTGAGTGCTGCCCGCAGCGAGCGCATCACGGCTCCTTTTTTGAGATTTTTCTCTTTCGTCACCTTTTTGATGACTTCCCCAGCACCGGCTTGTGTGAGCACCGGCTCGCTGTCGAGATTGGCCAGAATTGCCTCCAGAACGCCAGAGGCTTCCGGTTGCGCCAGCTGTGCGGCAGCTTCCGCGCTATACCCCACCTCTTTGACAAAAAACACCCGGCTCATGTCGGCGGCGTCTTTCAAGCGAGTCAAGCTTGGGCCAATAAGAGCCGCCAGCTGTTCCAGCCAAGGGCGATCGCCGGCAGGATCGAACTCACACCCCGCCTCGCGCCAGTAGGGAATCAGCGTTTCTGTCAGCTTGTCCACCGGCATCGAGTGCAGGTACTGGCTGTTAATCCAGTTGAGCTTATCCCAGTCAAACTTGGCACCGGCTTTGTTGACGCGCTCAAAGCTGAACTTCCGCGCCGCCTCTTCCAGCGCAAACAGC
The DNA here is from genome assembly GCA_964546515.1 of uncultured Oscillatoria sp. Lineage (GTDB taxonomy): Bacteria > Cyanobacteriota > Cyanobacteriia > Cyanobacteriales > Oscillatoriaceae > Oscillatoria. The sequence continues at coordinate 1,391 of CAZJNL010001036.1, read as the reverse complement.
TCTTGACTGTCTGGCGGCGACCAGCCCAGCAGCGTCATGTAATTGGCCATCCCCTCTGCCGTGTAGCCCAACTGCTGGAAGTCAGAAATGGAAGTAACGCCATCCCGTTTCGACAGCTTTTGACCGGCTTGGTTCAAAATCAGGGGCGTGTGGCCGAACTCGGGTGTTTTTGCCCCGAAGGCTTCGTAGAGCAAAATCTGTTTCGGCGTGTTGCCGATGTGGTCTTCCCCTCGGATGACGTGGGTGATTGCCATATCAATGTCATCCACCACCACCACAAAATTGTAGAGGGGCTGGCCAATTTCACTGCCGGTGGCGGCGCGGGCAATTACCATATCGCCACCCAAGTCGCTGCCTTTCCAGCTCACCCGATCCCGCACCATGTCATTCCAGGAAATCTCCCGCTCGTCGTCAATGATAAAGCGAATCACCGACGTGCGCCCCTCGGCAGCAAAGGCGGCGAGCTGTTCCGGCGTCAGGTTGCGGTGGCGGTTGTCGTAGCGGGGAGCCTGTTTTTTGGCTTTTTGCTCCTCCCGCATTTGCGCCAGTTCTGACTCTGTGCAGTAGCAGCGATAAGCCAGTCCTTTATCCAGGAGTTCTTGGATCTTCTGCCGGTAGAGATCCAGGCGCTGGGACTGAAAAATTGGCCCTTCATCCCAGTTCATACCCAGCCAGCGCAGTCCGTCGAGTATATTCTGGGTGTACTCTGGGCGGGAGCGCTCTAAATCCGTGTCTTCGATTCGCAAAATGAACTTGCCGCCGTGATGGCGGGCAAATAGCCAGTTAAACACGCCTGTTCTGGCTGTCCCGATGTGTAAATTGCCGGTGGGACTGGGGGCAAGACGGACTCTGACACTCACGGCAAACTCTCTAAACGGCTAATCGTAGCAGGAGGCATTTGGCTGACAGCTTTCTCTTGATGGGATGGGAAGCTGTTTGCAAAAGCCAATTCTCTATTTTACCTAAAATTATGGCAAAATTTAGAGAGTATCCCTCCCTTTATTCCCCAGAGCCGGCGCAACCAGCTCTTGCAGAACGCCGCATCGCGTTTGGCTCTCTTGTAGAGACCGGATAAATCCGGTCTGGGAGCGACTTGTGTAAATTTCCCGGCCCTCTTGTCGCGCCTGTCGTCCGTTTGATTTGTCATCTAGCACTAGCCAAATTGGTTAGGACATCATTAAGGCCCGGCGTAAGCGTTGCGGCGCGTAAGCCGCACTCCCACCTACGGATATACCTCGTAGGACAGGCATCTTGCCTGTCCCAATGTCCTACTTTGCTGCCGCCGCCCGGCAAAACTAGATTAATATATCGGAAGTAAGATGACTAAAATGCTCCTCGTCCTTGATTTTGGGGGCACGACAGCTCGCCGCTGCTGTGGGGCATCCGGGATA
>CAZJNL010001035.1:0-2543 GCA_964546515.1 uncultured Oscillatoria sp. | reverse complement strand
AAAACCCAAGCAAGTGAGGTTGAGGAGTTCGCCAATGTCTACTTTGGAACCGCAAGAAAACTTTCGCTTACAGCGGGTTAACACCCGGAAGGCTTTTGCAGATGACTTGGTGCAAAAAGGTGCTAACGGATACGGCATCGCTATGTCTACTAATGCCATGTACCAGGAGCTTTACAGTAAAAATGCCGATGGGTTATATGCCGAGTATGGCGCTGTGAAAGGCAACCGTGACACTTTGCCTCGGGAGGTGCAAGAAGATGTAATGGTTGCTGAGATTGTGGCGCGGCGTCAGGTGAACAAGCACAGCGTCGCAGCGCAACAGCAGCGCCAGATTAATTTGGAACTGCGGGATGTTGTGAAGAAAGCAACTAAGCAGGCGAAAGATATACTCTACTAAAATAAGTATATAATAATAGAGATTTTTAAGAGCAATTTTCCGCAGAGACGAACTCGCTCGCGTCTCTACCGGCAACTCGGAGGAGGGGAAACCAGCTCCAGAGGGGAATCGCGGGCATAATGATTAACAGAGCATATTTTCTAGAGTTTGTCCCGCTGAGCTTGAACGATGATCGCCCACACACCAGTAGAATTCCAAGACGCCTTTGATGTTATTGTAGTCGGTGCCGGCCACGCCGGTTGCGAAGCCGCCCTCGCTACCGCACGCCTTGGCTGCCGTACCTTGCTGCTGACACTGAATCTGGATAAAATTGCTTGGCAGCCCTGCAACCCCGCTGTCGGGGGACCGGCAAAATCCCAGCTCACCCACGAAGTGGACGCGCTGGGGGGCGAAATAGGTAAAATGGCTGACCGCACTTACCTGCAAAAGCGCATCCTCAACGCCTCGCGGGGACCGGCTGTCTGGGCGTTACGCGCCCAAACCGACAAGCGGGAATACGCCGCCGCGATGAAGCGAATTGTCGAAAACCAAGACAATTTGACTGTCCGCGAAAGTATGGTCACTGATTTGGTGCTGGGGCGCAATGATCAAATCACCGGCGTCCAAACTTATTTCGGCGTCGCCTTCGCTTGCAAGGCAGTTATCCTCACCACCGGCACCTTTTTGGGCGGTATAATATGGGTGGGCAACAAGTCGATGCCGGCAGGTCGCGCCGGCGAATTTGCCGCTGTCGGGCTGACGGAAACTCTCAACCGGCTCGGCTTTGAAACAGGCCGGTTAAAAACAGGAACTCCGGCGCGAGTTGATAAGCGCTCGGTGGATTTCAGTAAAATGGAACCGCAGCCTGGGGATTCAGAAGTGCGCTGGTTCAGCTTCGATCCGGAAGTCTGGGTGGAGCGCGAGCAGATGAATTGCCACCTCACCCGCACGACTGCCGAAACTCACCGGCTGATTCGGGAAAACCTGCACCTGTCTCCCGTCTATGGCGGCTGGGTGGATGCCAAAGGCCCGCGCTACTGCCCTAGCATTGAAGATAAAATTGTGCGCTTTGCCGATAAGGAAAGCCACCAGATTTTTATTGAGCCGGAAGGGCGAGATATTCCCGAACTCTATATCCAGGGGTTCTCCACCGGCTTGCCAGAAAACCTGCAACTGCAGATGCTGCGCACCCTACCCGGTTTGGAAAATTGCGTGATGCTGCGACCGGCTTATGCGGTAGAATATGACTATCTGCCGGCAACTCAGTGCTACCCGAATCTGATGACCAAAAAGATTGAGGGGCTGTTCTGCGCTGGCCAAATTAACGGCACCACCGGCTATGAAGAAGCCGCCGCTCAGGGTATGGTTGCCGGCATCAACGCCGCTCGTTTTGCCCGGAGTCAGGAAATGATTGTCTTCCCCCGCGAACAGAGTTACATCGGCACACTGATTGACGATTTGTGCACCAAAGACTTGCGGGAACCTTACCGGATGCTCACGAGCCGGTCGGAATACCGGCTGCTGCTGCGCTCGGACAATGCGGACGAGCGCCTGACTCCTCTCGGTCGGGAAATCGGCTTGATTGATGACCGCCGGTGGGATTTATTTACCCGCAAATATGCTAATATTGCAGCAGAGAAGGAACGGCTGCAATCATCGCGGGTTAAGGAACACGACGAGTTGGGTCAAGAGATCGCAGCGAACAGCAAGCAAGCGATTAAAGGCTCGATTACTCTGGCGGACTTGCTGCGGCGCACGGGATTCCACTACGCGGATCTCGACCGCTACGGATTGGGCAATCCTGAGTTAAGCTTAGCTGAGAAACAAGGGGCGGAGATTGATATCAAATACGCCGGCTACATCCAGCGCCAGCAAAACCAGATTGAGCAAATCGCCCGCCAGGAACACCGGCCTCTACCGCCTGACTTGGACTATGCTGCTATTGAGACGCTCTCCAAGGAGTCGCGGGAAAAACTTGCTAAGGTCAGACCCTTGACAATTGGGCAAGCTTGTCGTATAGGAGGCGTGAATCCGGCAGACATAAACGCCCTGCTGGTGTATCTGGAGCTGCGCTCGCGCAAGAAAGGTGCCGGTGAATCTCTGGTTTCGGCTTAAAGGCGGAACCCTCTGGGAGCATCCCGTTTTTGCACGTCCCCTTCTCTTTGGC
>CAZJNL010001034.1:0-2543 GCA_964546515.1 uncultured Oscillatoria sp. | reverse complement strand
ACCGGGGTATTTTAGAGTGCGGTCTACTTTGGGGAGTCCCAGGATTTGGCCGTAAAATTGCTCGGCTTGCTCCAGGTCGGAAACGAGGACGGCGGTGTGCAGGTATTGGGTGATTTGCATGGTGTGGGGTGGGTTGAGTTTTCTTAAGTTTTATTTAAACAGGAGATTAGCACAAACCGCGAGAGGAGGAGGACATAGTGTGAGATAGTGAAAGTAGCTTCCTTTACGTCCAGATGCCCCTATGAAACAACTGTCCTTGGCTCTAAATTGGCCCAGTCCAGAGCCGGCCAAAGTTGTCTGGTTCCAGGAGATGCTAGCATCACTTGGCGTCAGTCGGGGCGCGGGTTGGCCCGATAGGTTTGGCCAATCTCTGCGCCGGGGGTTCGCGGAACATGGCTATTCTCCGATTAAGACTCTCAGCTTGTTTGCCGGCGGTGGCGGGCTGGATATTGGTTTCCATGATGCCGGTTTCGAGATTGTTCAGATGGTGGAGCTTGAAGCGAAGTATGTGCGAACGCTGGAGAGAAATTCGCAGCCGGGGAAATGGCTGGAAAATTCTCACCCCACCTGCGCTGATATCAGGAAGTTTGTCCCTGATTCTCAGCTGAAGGTAGATTTTATCATTGGGGGGCCGCCCTGTCAAACGTTTTCGGCTGCTGGGCGCAGGGCGGCTGGGGTGGCGGGAACGAGCGATGCGAGGGGAACGCTGTTTCAGGAGTATGTCCGCTTGCTGAAGGCGCTGCAGCCAAAAGGGTTTCTGTTTGAGAATGTTTATGGTATAATTGGCGCTCAGAAAGGGGAGGCTTGGCGGCAAATCCAGAAGGCTTTTCGGGATGCCGGCTACAGGATTTATTTTCGCATACTGGATGCGGCTGATTATGGTGTGCCGCAGCACCGGGAGCGTTTGTTTATTGTTGGGCTTAAGGAAGGGAATTATTTGTTTCCCTGTCCGACTCACGGGCCAGATTCTCCGGGGAAGGTGCCTTTTTACACGGCTCTGGAGGCGGTTGCCGGTGCTGATACGTCTGGCGCTGAGGCGGGGATTGGCGGGCGCTACGGGCATCTGCTGGAAAATATTCCTCCGGGGTTGAATTATAGCTTTTATACGGAGGAAATGGGACACCCGCAGCCGGTGTTTAGCTGGCGGTCGAAGTTTTCGGACTTTCTTTATAAGGCTGACCCTGAGATGCCGGTGCGGACGATTAAGGCGCAGGGGGGACAGTACACCGGCCCTTTTAGCTGGGAAAACCGGCGCTTCACAATTGCTGAACTGAAGCGGCTGCAAACGTTTCCTGATGAGTATGAGATTGTGGGGAATGGAGCCGTGTGTGTGGAACAGATTGGGAATTCTGTGCCGCCGCAGCTGGGGAGGATTTTGGCGCTGAGTATTTTGGATCGAGTGATGGGGGTTAAGTTACCGTTTCCGATGCATTACTTGCCGCAGGAATTGGAGCTAGGATTTAGGCAGCGCAAGCGCCAGCTGACGGAAAGATACGCTGAAAAGGCTAGAGAGGCAATCGCACTCGCCGGCGGTAAGGCGTCACCGGCAGGGGGTGTGTTCCGGGGGGAAGCGGTGCGTTTTTTGTCCTTGGCGGATTTTGGCTGGAGTGAGAGAGAAGTTCCTAACAGCGTTAGGGTGAATTTGAGGTACGATCTCAATGAGGAGTGCTGGGAGATAGTCGCCAGTGCCGGTGAGATGGAGCGAGACGAGAATCAATATCTGATTGAGGTGTTCCCATCTTCGGGGCGTGAGGATTGGGGGTTGGGCACAAGAAAGGTCAAACTGTGCGCTAAGGATTTAGAGAAGTCGGTGTTTACGGCACTGTGGAAGGCTTTTGAGGAAAAACTGGTTGAGGTGACGGGTAAGGCGGATTTGGTTCAGCTTGCAGGTTATTACCAGTACACTCCGCGCATCAAGGGGGTGATGAGTTTTCATCCGCAATTAAGAGTTGAGCCTTTCTGGCGTGTGGTTCAAGGGGTGGTGAGTGGGATAGGGGTGGCAACTCAATTATCAGTTCAAGAGCTATCATTGCTAGGGGGAGTTAATATAGGTGAGGTCTTTTCTTACCTCCAAGCTTTACGGAGCCTGGGTTATGAAGTTAGAAACCACCACACGAATTCTCAGATTCCAAAAGGAGAGTATCTAATTCCCTATGCGTTTCCGACGCTAACGCCGAAAAGCATACAACTGCGAAAGAACTTGGAATAAGATGATGAGTGAGCTACATCTGCGGGTATTCTGGAATAGAAGCGAACTGGTGCTACCGGATGGCACGACACAGGTTTTCTTAGAGGGTGGCATGAGCCAGCCAGCCAAGAAGAGATATGAAAAAATACAGAAACAGCTGAAAAATGGCTATTTGGAAAGACAAATTATTCGCTGCCGCGATTCGGCTGCCGATCTGGACTTCTCTAGGCTCAACCAGGGTCATATAGATACTTTGAAGAAACTGGTGGATTCAGTCACCAGTGAAGTTGGCAGAGCACTGGTTGGTTTAACAATTTTGCAATTCTGTGTGAAAGCCATTGAGCCGATGCAAAGC
>CAZJNL010001033.1:0-2543 GCA_964546515.1 uncultured Oscillatoria sp. | reverse complement strand
GTTTGTCGGGAACGCTTGCGAGATTTCCCGCTCCACTTCCAAAGCCATATCCAATATCGCATCAGTTGCCCGAATTGCCTTCAGGTAAGTGCGACAAGCAGCCACCGGCACTTGCAAGACAGCCGCCCAGTCTTCTTCAAGCCGGTGAAACGCTTGAATTTCTGGCTGCTGTGCCGAAGCCGCCCCGACTCGCAGCCCCAGGGACTCGATTTCCTCAACAGCCGGTGGCTGATCAATCAAACCGTGGTAGCAGTCTCCCACATCCAGCAGCACATCATATAGATGTCGCGACAGCCGGTGCCCTACGGGGTGGGACAAGTTACAGGCTAGCACCGGCAGCACATGCCAAGTTTCGGCCAGCAAATCTTGCCCCACTCCAGACACTTGCGAGGGAATCAATATATCCGCGTCGCTGAGCCGGTCTGTTTTCACAGACAGCAACATCACAGAAACGATGCGCCACTCCTCATCTGGCTCGACTGCCGGTTCCGGTTCCTTGACAATCATCACATATCGTGGTAAAGAATCGCCATTGAGGAAACGGCGGGCAGCATCTGGGTAGAGGCTTTCTTGCTCTTCGCGGGAGAATTCCAAAGGACTTCGCACGCGCCGGCTGATTTCCCAGATTTCCCCTGGTCGGATTTGTTGTGGGCTTACCTTTGGCAATGCCAGAGCCACTGATTCGCTGATGTCCATATTCATACCCCTTTTGTTTTGTTGTCCTACCACTGTGTATCTGAGCGCTTGCGCCCTTTTCCTCTCCCCTGGCGAATAGCCCGCACTTCTCGCTCTACCTGTTCAAGGGTCAAAAGTCCTAATTCTCCTGCAATTCGGGACGATAACTCTCTCCAGCGTTTAGAGATTTCAGGCTGCTTTACCCCCAATGCTGCGGCTATTTGAGACACGTCTTTTTCTTGAACCAGACCCGTCCACAACGCCAGATAGCCTTTTTTGGGATAGCGCCGGTCAATCGTCTCAATCGCTTCTCGCGCTTTCAAGACCAAATCCCCACGCTCTACTTCATCCCACAAGTCCAAGTCGTCGGCAATGGATTCCCCTAGCGTTATGTCCGTTTCAGGGAGGTGCTCGTCGAGACTCTCCAAGCGCCTTCCGCCCAGTTTTCGCTTTTCCCTGCGGACTGAATCAATAATGGCATTCTCAGCCACCTTAGCTGCCCAACTGTAAAACTCTCTCGCCCCACCCTGGCGGAAACTTCCGCTTCTCGCCACTTGCAAGACTTTCAGGTGTGCCTGCTGCGCCGCCTCTTCCCAAGGCACTGAAGTGCCGGTCGCATGCCTGCGGGCGAGTCTGTCAACTCTCTGGCGGTGCATCGGGTGGCTCAATAGCTGCTCGCCAGCTTGGCCATCTCCCTGGAGATAGCGCTCTACCAGTTCTTCCAGCAGACCCTGTGGCGGTTCTTCTGGGGCCATATATAAACGTACACCCTCCCACGGCGGTTGGCATTGCGGACACCACTCCATTGTAGGACGGGCGAGGAACCGCGAACTGCCCGCATCCGCTGGTCCCGAAGCTTCGCGCCGGCGATCCCGCGACGACAGCGGCAAATTTTTTTTTGGGAATTTTGGAATATTTTGCTCAGCCTTAGCGCTTTAGAGAGTGAGGGCGGCTTTGAGCCGGTCGCCACAAGTCAAACCCAGCTTCGCAGGAAATCCGACTTTCTTTTTTGCTCGGATATAACGACGCACAGCCCCTTTCATATAACCGGAGGTTTTGCGCCGCACTGCAAAGGGGTTTTTCTTGGCCGGTCAAATCTCTTGCCCAGACTTTTATGGACTCTACCACTGACAGTACAAAACAGCCATGAAACGCATTCTTCCTATTTCAGAAATCGGGATCGCCCTCATTTTTGCAGCCAATGGGTTCTCTGGCACCAACATCGCCCCGCCGGCAGCCCCAGGCACTACAGCCGGACAGCTAATCAAAGTAGCCGAAGATTGCTGCCCGTGCCCCTCGCATGTTCCCCCCGATGACCGCAATCAGGCATACTAAGCCCCCAGCAGAAACCGGGTTTCTGGGAAAACTTTTGCATCTCACCCGAAAGACTTATTCAGAAACCCGGTTTCTCAACCCTCCCAGCAGAAACCGGGTTTCTGGGAAAACTTTTGCATCTCACCCGAAAGACTTATTCAGAAACCCGGTTTCTCAGCCCCCCAGCTGCCGGTTTCTCAAACCCCTAGCAACCAATTCTCCACCGGCACCCCCGGAACCCTCAGCATATCCGAATCATTCGACACCAGAACCAACCCCCGCATTATAGCCGTCGCCGCTATCAAAATATCCGCATCTTGTATCGTTCCGCCCCTTCCTTTTAAATCCGCATGGATTTCACCGGCTCTCTCAATAATTTCCAGCTCGTCCAAGAATAAAACTCTAACCCTTCGGCAAAACCCATCAAATTCAGACATTTGCCTAGTAGCACCGGCAGACAAAAGTCCCCTCTTCACCTCATAGTAGCTGACGCAGCTGATAAACACTTCTTCTCCCTGAAGCTCCACCCGCCGCAATTTTTCTCCTATTATTTC
>CAZJNL010001032.1:0-2549 GCA_964546515.1 uncultured Oscillatoria sp. | reverse complement strand
GGGGGATTTAAATTAATCGCCAGACAAGGCAAAACTGTACAAGAAGTATTTGTGATCGCCTGCTTGGGCCAGCAGGAGCTGGAAGAGGCGATTGCAATAGCACTAAAGTTGAAATAAGTCAAGCCCTCTGAGTCTAAAAAAATTGAATATCCCATTGACAGTGATGGCACGATTGCCGAGAGTGCGACCGTGCGCCAGCAGCCGGCAGTGGGTTCCAGCCAACGGCAACCGCACCTGGAATCGATTTGGGTGCGGTTGCTTTCGCTACAGTCCTCCCCAATCCTTCCTACTCCCCGGGCCCCGGCCAGGGTTAATGAAAAATTATTCAATCGTAATCTTAAATAATTATATAGCCATTATACAGCAATAGAGGGCTATTTACCAAAATAAACTTCAGCTGTTACGGATGATGAATTCGTGCAATTTCAGGAGCGCCGGCTTTCCTTTGCCCCCTGAACTTGCCTGTGTGCCCACAAAGCGCGGGCGCGAACCGCCAAAACTTCATCCGCCGCCGCCATTTCCCGCAACTGCTCCTGAATTTTCCCAAACCACGCCGGTTCAGAAGCAGGTGCGGCTTTCGCCAAGTCTTGCAACCCCACCACACTGGCATAGCGCACCACCCATTCCGGATCTTGACAAACCAGCACCAGTGTGTTAAACACTCGCCACTGCTCCTCTGGCACCCGCTCCACCGGCATCTTTAACCATTGCAAATTGCCCAGCCCTTTCGCTGCAGCGCGGCGCACGCTCAGGGCAAAATCCGTTTCAGCCGCCGCAATCAATAACTCCAAACCGCGCGGATCTCCGATTCCCGCTAGCGCCCGAATTGCCCAAGCCCTAGCTCCGTAATTGTAGCCATCCAGACGCTCCAAAATCGGCTGCACTGCTGGTTCCCCTATGAGAATCAGCCCATCCACCGCTGCCACCGCCGCCCCCGGATTGTTGTAGCGCAAAACGTCGATTAATGTCGGAATTGCCGCTTGAGATGGCGCTGCCGCCAGCGCCCGCACCGCCTGGAGCAAGCCATCGGCAGAAACGGCCTCATCAACCGCTTTAATCAATTTTTGGATGCCGGCATCGCCGGTCGTAACTGTAGAGGTCATAGCTAATCGGCTAGGGGTAATTATTATAACTGACATTCTCTCGTTTCACGAGAGTTCAGGGAGAGTTCAACGATAATTAATGAGGCAGAGCCTCTTTTCTGGCGTTCCCCGCTCGCTCAGGCAACGATAATTTCCTCTTCCTCTTTCTTCTTTCTTCTTGGCGCACTTGGCGTCTTGGCGGTTCATTATTAACCCTTATGATGGGGGAAAACCCCATATCAATTCGCCAACAGTCTCTTTTAACCGGCACGACATCACAGGAGCGAATCCATCAGACTCATCACCCGGATAGCGTCATCAGACAAAGCGGGAGGTTCTGTGGGGTTATTTTGCAAGTGACATTCCAGCAGACCCTTGAGAGCGATAATTTTCAGACTGTTTTCTGCCAGAGTCTCAGCAATCGCCTCAGCTGCCGGCAAATAGCCAATCGCCCCCAAATCCATCAGTGCCGACCGGCGCAATTGCAGCTCATCCCCCTGCAAAGCTCGCACGAGGAACTCCCCATAAATGGGTTTGCCGGTCAGCTGGTACATGGCTCGCTGGGCGGCGTACCGCACCCGCTGCACCGGATGTTCCAGGAACGGTTCAATCTCCCCTATCGCCTCAGTAGCGCTGAGGGTTCCCAAAGCTTCCAGCACCGCATCGTAAGGTTGGGCGAGATGGGGTTTTCCCGGAACCAGCACCGCCGCCGCCACCCCACCGGCTAGCAGCCGCACCAGCGCCGGCACGCAGGCGGTATCGCCCAGCATCTCCAGCGACTGCGCCGCCGCTTCCCGAACGTAGTAGTCGGAGTTCTCCAAACAGCGAATCAGCGCCGGCACGGCGAGCCGGTTTCCCAGCTTCCCCAGCGCTCGCGCCGCATTCCGCCGCAGCGGGTAGCCGCCATCTTCTGTGCGGTCAGATTCGTCTGACAGCGCCGCCAGCAGCGCTCCCACCGCTTCTGGGGTGGAGACGCGGAACCTCCCGAGCCACCAAGCGGCATAGTAGCGCTTCCCCAAGTCAGCGCCGCGCAGGGAAGCCACCGCCTGCTCTGGGGTTAGCGACTCGCCGCCACTTTCTGGTGCCGGTTCAAAATAATCTTGCATCGCTTATCTTCTGTTGTGCTGTGCAGTCACCTTTTGTAGCTCACACTGCTCACAAAAAGCCGGTCAGTGCCGAACATTCCCTGACTTTCTGTGGCGTTTGTCGCACGGGACAAACCCCTGCCCCTCTCCCTTTATGGAAGAAAGAGGGTACAGGGGGAGTAGGGGCTGTGAGGGTTCAGCCTGGGTGCAATCCAACTTTCCTTGAGAGCGTTCAGTTAGTATCCGAGTCAGCCTCACTCCCAGAAGTCAAGGGTTTAATGCTAACAATTTTGCCACCCAGGCGAGTAATCCGCTGCATTTCTTCATTCATGCGGCTGTAAGGCACCGTGATAAACACGCTCCCACTCTGGCGAATGGCGTA
>CAZJNL010001031.1:0-2552 GCA_964546515.1 uncultured Oscillatoria sp. | reverse complement strand
TGAGAAACCCGGTTTCTTAAAGAAACCGGGTTTCTCAGCAGTTAATCTGCGGTTAAAAAATAATGGATCATCCAGCAAGCGCAACTAACACGCGCCCCACAGTCTTTCCTTTGAGGATGGCGTCAATCTTCTCCGGTAACTCCTCCAAGGTTATAACAGTCACCATCTTCTCCAGATTGGCGGGTTTCCAATCCCGCGCTAGCTTTTCCCAGATTGCCAAGCGCTTTGATACCGGACATTTAACGGAATCGATGCCTATTAGGCGCACTCCCCGCAGAATGAAAGGGTAAACTGTCGTCACTAAGTCCGCCCCGCTCATCAAACCGCAAGCTACGACACATCCGCTATATTTTGCGCTTTTGACAGCCGTGGCTAGGATGTTTCCTCCCACAGTATCGACGGCTCCAGCCCAACGATCTTTCAGCAGCGGTTTGCCGATCTTATCATCCACTTCCTCCCTGGATATGACTGAGGAAGCTCCCAGCGATATCAGGTAGGAATTCTGGGATTGCTTTCCCGTTACCGCTACAACTGAATAACCTAATTTTGCTATAATAGAAACTGCTATGCTGCCCACTCCACCCGTGGCACCCGTTACCAAAATGTCTCCCTCTGCGGGAGTAATGCTGTTTTGTTCTAGGGCGTCGATACAGAGTCCTGCAGTAAAACCGGCAGTTCCGAAAATCATGCTTTCCCTGAGCGTTAGCCCCTGGGGAAGGGGCACCACCCACTCAGCAGGAACGCGAATGTATTCGGCAAATCCTCCCCAAGTGTTCATTCCCAAATCGAAGTCGGTGACAATCACTTCTTGATTGGGCTGAAACTGGGGTGCCGCACTGGTGACAACGGTGCCGGCGGCATCGATTCCCGGCACATGGGGGAACTTTTTGGTGACTCCGGGGTTCCCCGTGGCTGAGAGCGCGTCTTTGTAGTTCAAAGATGAGTAGTGAACGCGAATTAGAACGTCACCTGCGGGGAGTTCATCCAAGGTTTTTTCTGCAATGCCGGTGTGAAACTGTCCGCTCTCTGTCTGGGTGACGAGGAAGGATTTAAATGTCTCTTTTGTCATAAGGGATAATAAAATTATTGAGATGTTCGCGCTCCACTTCGCACAGGGTTTATATCCCCCCAACCCCCCTAAAAAAGGGGGGCTATTGGTTCCCCCCCTTTTGAAGGGGGGGTTAGGGGGGAGCGACCGAAATGGAAGCAGAGCCTCTATTTTTTCGTTCCCAGCATGAGCCGGGAAACGAGGATTTCACGAGGATTTCCCCCACCTTAGGACAGGCGAGACGCCTGGACTGCGTGATTTCCCCCTTTCCGCAGCTCCAGCGGTAGGCTATACGCCTTCCCGTAGGGTGCCGCTGCGTTAGCGAAGCGGCTGCGTTCCGCAGCTAGCACGCGAGGAGGGGGTTAGGGGGTGGGGTTTGCCTCGTGAGCAACTGTATCACACCGGCAAAAGACTGGCGGATGCGTAACGATCAGCCGCCTCTATAAAAGCGGCGACATCTTCTTTCTTAGTGTTGAAAGCTGTTACCAGCCGCAGCACTGTTGAGTCTTCTCCCAGCCAGCGGTAAAACCGGAAACCCTCGGCGATAAGCCCTTCAATAACAGCTTCTGGCAGATGAATGAAGATTTCGTTGGCTTCAACCGGCTGGCAGAGTTTCGCTCCCGGAAGTTTGGCGAGTCGCGCTGACAGATGGGCTGCCATTTGATTGGCGTGACGGGCGTTCTTCAGCCACAAATCATCCGCAATGTAAGCTTCTAGCTGCGCGGACAAAAACCGCATTTTGGAAAATAAATGCCCGCTGCGCTTGCGCCGATAGGGGAATGTCTGCACTGAGTCGCGGTTGAAAAACACGACAGCTTCCGCCGCCATCGCGCCGTTTTTCGTCGCCCCAAAAGACAGCGCGTCAACACCGGCACGCCAAGTAATGTCTGCGGGAGAGCACCCCAAACTGGCAACAGCATTGGCGAAGCGAGCACCGTCAATATGCAGCCTCAATCCGTGAGCGCGAGCAACTTCAGAAATTTGGCGGATTTCCTCAGCGCTGTAAACCGTGCCTGCTTCGGTAGCTTGAGTTAAACTCACAGCAGCCGGCTGAACGTGATGCACGACACCGGCACCGGCTTTTTTCAGCGCCTGAGCCAAATCAGTTGCGTTAATTTTGCCGCCAGCGCCAGGAAGCGCCACCAACTTCGCGCCGCCGGTGTAAAATTCCGGCGCACCGCACTCATCGAGGTTAATATGCGATTCCGCATGGCAGTAAATCGCACCGAAAGGCGGTGTCATAACCGACAAAGCGAGGGCGTTTGCTGCAGAGCCGGTTGCGACTGGAAAAACTGTCACCTCTGTCTCGAACAATTCCGAGAATTTGGCTTCCAGTCGCTCGGTGCACTCATCATTCCCGTAAGGCATGGCTGCGCCGCGATTCGCCGCAACCAGTGCTGCCATGATTTCCGGCGCTACGCCGGTGACATTATCGCTGCAAAAATTCATTGCTATAGGGGTTTTCAGAGCAGTGAACGGTACAGTTTTCTATCCGTGTGCGTCT
>CAZJNL010001030.1:0-2553 GCA_964546515.1 uncultured Oscillatoria sp. | reverse complement strand
GTTGGTGGCAAAGGTGGCGTCGGAACCGTCCACGCCATGCGTATCTGTCCCCACACCGGCAATCCCCCGCTCGTCGAGCAGGAATCGCGCCGTAACGCCTGCAAATCCCGGAAACCGCCCCCCGTTGAGAAATTCCTCTGCGTTTGGCCATTTTTCCTGCCAGCCGGTGTACAGCAGCACCACAGTGCCGGTGGGAATCTGCCCGTATTCTCGCTCCCACTCCCAAACATCAGCTGGGGTGAGCGCAAAATCGGGACTGGCACCGGCGCGAGCCCGGATATCCACCACCACTGCCGGCACCACCAGCGACTCGGCGGGGTAGGCGTCAATCCCCGCACCTCCCGCGTCAAAGCTGTTCGGCGCATTCATGTGAGTGGCGCTGTGCTCGCCCATCGAAAAGCGCCGCAGGTAATAGCCATCCCTGTTTAGCTCGGCTGCCGGCTCGAACTCCACCGGCGGGTCCCCTGGCCATAAGGGGATCTGCCGGTCAATCGGATGGCTCAGGTGGATAACCCGCGAGTAGGTGATGGTTTTTCGGGGGGGTAAATCGCTCATCGAAAAACAGAGTCTTTATCCGGTAATAGCTAAATTTATCGATAAACCTTTTCAAGGTTATCTATATCTGGCAAACGCTTTACCACTTGGGCGACAGGCTAAATTAGACATAATCCGGTTATACACTCAAGCGAAATCGCTTTGGGGCGGATATGGGAGCGCTACCAGGGGATAGGCTTCTTGTCGCGGAAGAAACCGCCGGTGGGCCCGCCGTCCGGCAGAGTGGCCAGCCAGACAATCGTTTCCACGCCTTGTTCTGGGGTGCGCGGGGCATTTGGGCCACCCATATCGGTTTTCACCCAGCCCGGACACAGGGAATTCACTAAGATATTAGTGCCTTTGAGTTCATCCGCCAGAATCCGGGTTAGGGCATTCAGAGAGGTTTTGGAAAGCCGGTAGGCTGGATCGCCGCCATTCATGTCCGAAAGCTGGCCCATGCCAGAAGAAACATTGACCACTCGCCCGTAATTGCGCTCTTTCATCAGCGGAATTAGCGCTTGGCAAAGCTGCAACGGTGCGTAGACATTGGTTTCCATCGCAGTGCGCAGCGTTTCCACCTTGGCTTTGAAGACACTAGCGGCGTCTGAATCGATGGGATCTGGCAAGATGCCGGCGTTGTTAACCAGTATATCTAACCGCCCGAACTCCTGACGCAGGAATTGCGCCAGCTGCTCGATACTTTCAAAGCTGGTAACGTCGAGCGGGTGATAAATTACCTGCAATCCTTCTTCGAGCAGCTTGCCGGCGGCTGCGCAAGCCTTTCGACGGATCGCGGCTGGTGAAAACAACCTGGATGTCTTGGCGGGCGAGCTGCCTGCTCGTCTCAAATCCTAGTCCCCGATTAGCGCCGGTGACAACGGCTACCTTTTGGCTGGCGTTCATCAAGGCTTGCAATAATAAGGTGTGGAACTGTCAAAGGACAAGACTGTCCTCCTAAAACCAGTGTTATCCAACAACAGCTAAAACGCCAACGGTTGCTGTGGGGGCTGACCCCCTACCACTCGCTCGGGAGACGCTCGGGAGACGCTCGGGAGACGCGATAAATCGCGTCTCTACAAGAGGAAATCGACCGGCACGGAGGTACATTTCCATTCTACCAGATAAAAGACCGAAAGCAGCACCTGGGAATCGGAACATCGGGCCGGTGCTAGAGAGCGATAAATTTTCCGGGCGGGTTAGTGGGCGAGAGATTGTTGCGCATCCTCAGAAACATTAGATAACTTTCCGTCTTCCATGTGAACAATGCGGTCAGCAACATCTAAAATCCGGTTGTCGTGAGTTACCATTAAAATTGTACACCCCTGCTCCTTGGCAAGTTTTTGCATCAGGTTAACCACATCACGCCCCGATTTACTGTCGAGAGCAGCCGTCGGTTCGTCCGCCAAGACAATTTTGGGGTGACTCACCAGCGCCCGCGCAATCGCTACCCGCTGTTTTTGCCCCCCAGATAAGTCGTCCGGATAGTAATTTATCCGGTTCCCCAAACCCACCAGTTCCAGCATTTCCGCTGACTTGCGCTGCATGTCTCCCACAGAATACTGCTCGTGCAGCTCCAGCCCCATTCGCACGTTCTGCAAAGCTGTCAGGCTTTTGTGCAAATTGTGCGCTTGGAAAATATAGCCAATACTGCGCCGCGATCTGACTAAATCGTCTGGTGAAGCCCCGCACATTTCTCTGCCCAACACCTGCAGACTTCCCTCCTGCGCCGAGCGAAGTCCTCCTATTAAGGTGAGGAGCGTTGTCTTGCCAGAACCGGAGGGGCCGGTTAAAATCACAATTTCACCGCTTTGAATCTGCAAAGTAATGTCAAAAAGCACCTGCTTGCGCAGCTGACCTTGCCCGAAGTATTGATTGAGATTGTTGATGTCGATTACAGCGCCGTCAGTCATTTCAGTGTTCCTCCCATTCATCTATCTGGTGAAATGCAGGGATGTGCCGGTTTTTAACATTACCTCTATGCCCGTGAGCATCCCGATTATGTAGGGGCGAAGCATTCGG
>CAZJNL010001029.1:0-2553 GCA_964546515.1 uncultured Oscillatoria sp. | reverse complement strand
TCCTTTCTCTTGTAGAGACGCGATTTATCGCGTCTCCCTGTCCCGGATGAGTGCGGATATCAAAAAATATACCGCACTGACAAGAGAAACGCTACAAGTCCGGCATCTATTTCTTCTTAGCTTTATAGGTATAGAAACTCTGCAAAACTCCCACAGTTTCAAACTGGTAAGTGGGCAGCCCCGACAGCACCGCACTGAACCCAGAGGGCAACAGCCGGCTGACGGACAGATCACTCGTGTAAATGCTGAACAGCAGAAAATCTTGCCGCTGGGTGCTGCCTTTGATAATTTGCTGGATATCAGACCGGCCCGCATCCACCGTTGAGGCGCATCCCTCCAGGAGGAAGGGGGCTTTCTGGCAGATGTTCTCCTTGAGGTATTCGGTCAACTTGTCCACTGCATAGTCCTCGTAGGCAGACTGAGTGGGGTTGGTGAGGGCCAAGGCCACCCCCAGCCCTCCCAAGGCCACTCCCCCCACCAACGCGGCAATCTTCAACGGCTTCATAGGCATCCCAAACCCGCTCTCGAAGTTAAGGCCACCCGTTCGTGGGCCAGGAGCGGGCATCTCTCCCAGGTTAACCCAAAAAATTTCCTGATTTCAATGGCGAGGGGGTAGACACACACCGGCAATCGTGCTACAGTAGAAAATGTGATGGCGAGCGTAGCCAAGTGGTTAAGGCAGAGGATTGTGGTTCCTCCACCCGTGGGTTCGAATCCCATCGTTCGCCCTTTATATAGATGTCAGAGCGTGATCACAGGCGAGACGCCTGTGCCTACGCCTAATCCACCGTAGTCCAGGCGTCCCGCCTGTCGCCCGTCCCGCCTGTCCCCCGTCTCCGCTGTCCCCACCCCAACCCCCTATGCTACCCTAAGATAGGAAAGCTCTAGGGAAGGCATGCGGAAGGTCAAGAGCAGAAAGAGGGCGACGGCACGGCCATGACTCAAACACATGTAAAACTCACCTTTGAAGAGTACCTCACCTATGATGACGGGACAGACAACCGCTATGAATGGGTGGACGGGAGACTGGTAGAAATGCCGCCGGCGACCGGCCTTCACGAGGAAATCGTCACCCAGCTGTTAATTCGCCTCAGCCTGGAAGTTAAGCGATTGGGGCTTCCCCTGCAGGGGAAGCCCCAACGGCACAGAAGTCAAAACCGTTAGGGGGAGGGCTAGACCTCCTGACGTGATTGCCTTGACTCCGCAGCAAGTGACTGAAATCCTGAACTCTAGCGCTATCCTGACAACGCCCCCGCCGCTGGTGGTGGAAGTGGTTAGCCCTGAGTCAGTGACGCGGGACTATGAGGTGAAAACGCTGGATGCCGCCACCGGCATCCCGGAATACTGGATCGTTGACCCACTAGAAAATCAAGTCTCTGTTTTGCTGCTAGCCGGTGGGGCTTATGAAGAAACGCTGTTTGCCGGCACCCAGCCCCTCTTATCCCAAGCGATTCCAGGGCTCAATCTGACTGCTGCCGAAGCGCTGCTGGAAGCGTATCTGCTACAGAAAAACGTGGGGAAGCTATGAGAACCTAACCCTCCGCAGAACGAAAAACCGTGAATCTGGAAGTAAAAGAACTATTCGAGAAAGGCGGGCCGGCCATGTGGCCGCTGCTGGGCCTGTCAGTCCTGTCTGTCGCTACAATTATGGAGCGGCTGTGGTTCTGGGTAAACATCGCCCTCAAAGAAAAGGCAATTGTCAATCGAGTGCTGGAAGCGGCTCGTCACGACTGGGGAATGGCCAACGAGCTGGCCAGACAAGGGAACGGGCAGCCCATCGGGCGATTTCTCCACGCGCCGCTGCGGCTGGCCAACCCGGAGCCAGAACTGTTCCGGCTGGCGCTGGAGGCGGCGGCGGACGAGGAATTGGCCTCCATGCGGCGGGGGGACAAAATCCTGGAAGCCGTGATTGCTCTAGCCCCACTGTTGGGGTTGCTGGGGACTGTTCTGGGGCTGATAAACTCCCTGGGATCTATCCGTCTGGGGGATCTGGGAACTTCTTCGGCGGCTGGGGTGACTTTGGGTATCGCCGAGGCGCTAATCAGTACGGCCACCGGGCTGATTGTGGCCATTACCAGTTTGGCGTTCTACCGGCTGTTTCAGGCGTTTTTGTTCAACCAGGTGAAGATTTTCCGCAAAGCAGGTAATGAATTGGAGTTGCTGTACCGGCAGTTCTGGCCCACGGCGAGCAAGAATGGCAATGTGGTGGAAAAGAGTGACGCCTCGACCGAGCCGGATGCATCAATAGAGAATTCTGTCAAGCCCCAAAAAGCTCTCAAGCAGGCAGCGCCTGCGGAGGAGCCCAGCGTTTGGGATGACTCGAAGCCGGTGGAAGCTCCGGACTCGGGGAGTGGGTAGCCGGCCATCTGTTCGATAAGATGTCACTACTGTCCCCCCTGTAGCGCCGGTCAAGAAATCTGAGAAACCGGGTTTCTTTGGCCAACAGCAAGTGGATATTACACTAGGGCGAAAGTTTAGCTGCCATTATTGCCAACCCCCCCCCCCCCCCCCCCCCCCCCCCCCCACGCGGCGGGGGGGGGAGAGATAAAGACC
>CAZJNL010001028.1:0-2556 GCA_964546515.1 uncultured Oscillatoria sp. | reverse complement strand
ACTTTTGGGCTTTAGCCCAACTACGAACTTTTGGGCTTTAGCCCAACTACGAACTTTTGGGCTTTAGCTCAACTACATACGGGCCAGAAAATGGCCGGCAGTGGGGATTGCTATTAAATTCTATGCCCCTCCCCCGCATATCGGGTTGACTTGCCGGTAGGATAAAATAACTAGGCGAACAAAACGTAACAGCGCAGGGAAACTTCGGTGAAAGTCCGAGGCTGTGCGGCAGCTGTGAGCGAGGCTACTCTCGCAAGCCAGAATGCCTGTCTGTTACTGGCCCACACGATTTCCTGCCTCGCACGGGAAAGGAACTTAATCTTAATGCCTGATTTGAACACAACTGATTCGACTGGACTGGAATCCCCAACTGCGGAGTTCGAGTCGCTGCAATTGCCGCCCTTGCCGGTGTTGCGCCCGCTGCTGCTGATTGGCCACGGGACGCGAGATGCGGATGGACGTCAGGGCTTATTAGATTTTGCCGCCACCTACAGCGCCTTAGATCCCTCCCGCCCGGTGGTGCCTTGTTTTCTGGAACTCACCGGCCCTACCATTCAGGAAGGCGTAGACCAGTGCGTGGAGCAAGGCTATACGGAAATCTCAGTGCTGCCGGTGCTGCTGTTTGCGGCGCGGCACAATAAGTTTGACGTTACCAATGAGCTAGACAAGGCGCGATTGCGCCACCCCCAGCTTAAATTTTACTACGGGCGTCATTTTGGAATTGCGCCGGCAATTGTGGATTTGTGGCGCGACCGGCTTGCTGAGATCGACGCCCCGCAGTGGAATCGCTCTGACACTGTGCTGCTGTTTGTCGGGCGCGGTTCCAGCGATCCGGACGCTAACGGCGACGTTTACAAAATGGCCCGCATTCTCTGGGAAGGTAGCGGCTACCAAACTGTGGAAACCTGCTTTATCGGGATTACACACCCCCGCCTGGAAGAAGGCTTCCGTCGCGCTCGCCTCTACCAGCCAAAGCGAATAATCGTTTTGCCGTATTTTCTGTTCACCGGCGTCTTGGTTAAAAAGATTTTCGACATTACCGCCCAACAGCAGGAGCTGCACCCAGAGATTTCGATGGTGTGCTTGCCAGAAATGGGAATTCAGCCCCAGCTGCTGACTTTACTGCGGGAGCGGGAAATTGAAACTCAGCTCGGAGAGGTGCGGATGAATTGCGAGATGTGCAAATTCCGGATAGCGGCTGTTGCTAATGGCGCTAATGGGCACAGTCACGAGCATCACCATCACCACGAGCATGGAAACGGGCACCACCACCACCATCACGCTCATGGAAGTGGCCATCACCATCACGGCGCTCACGATCACTCCCACGCGCCGGCAGATCCTTATGCCGATTTAGGGGAGTACCACCAGCGGATTTGGCAGGTTCCTTAGTAAATAAAAGTAGGGTGCGTTCCCCAAGAGGGAACGCACCCTACTACAATGGCAATAGGGGAGCCGGTATGACCTAATTGTGTGTGAAATCAAACCCTAGAGGTGCGTATGGTCAAGAATCTTGAAGCCCTCTTAAAAAATCTTAGCTTATCCAAGAAGTTCACTCTCCTGCTGAGTCTGGTTTTTTTGGGAGGGGTTGCTGTGAGTGGCGTGGCTTTGGCGAATCTTCTGAATGAGAGGGCTGCCAATGAAATTACCTCAAAGGCTCTGATTCTGATGGAGACGATGAACGGCGTTGGGGATTACACTAACCTTCAAGTAAAACCGGAATTAAAGGGCAGGTTGAAACCCCAAGAGTTTGTCCCACAACTTATTCCTTTCTACTCGGCGCGGGAGGTTTTTGAAAATTTTCGCCAATCTCCAGAATACCGGGAATTTTTCTATAAGGCGGCGATGGAAAATCCCTCTAATCTGCGGGATAAAGCCGATAAGTTTGAGACAGGTATTCTAGAGCGTTTCCGCCAGGAACCTCAGCTTAAAGAATGGAGTGGATTTATTTCTGTTCCCAGCGGTGAGCTTTTCTACGTCGCCCGTCCCATCGTGATTTCTGATGCCAGCTGTTTGGAATGTCACAGCACGCCAGACAAAGCGCCCAAGGGCCAGATCGATCGTTATGGCTCGGTGAATGGATTTGGGTGGAAACTGAATGAAATTGTCGGCGCTCAGATTATCTCAGTACCCGCCAGTAAAGTGTTCGAGAGTGCCCGCCAGTCGGTTTTCCTGCTCATGGGGATTGTGGTTGTGGTGTTTGCGGCTGCCATTTTTATGGTAAACTACTGGCTGAACCGGTACGTTGTTCAGCCCCTAAATCGGATAGCCAGAGTGGCGGAAGAAGTGAGTGTCGGCAACATGGATGCTGAGTTTGAGCAGATATCCAGCAAAGATGAAGTGGGGAATTTAGCCGCCGCCTTCAGCCGGATGAAAACGAGTTTATCAATCGCCATGAAAAGGCTGGCTCAGTACCGGAGCGGGCAGGGCGGGTAACAGCTCACTCAGATCGTGTTTATAAAGTAATCATTAAACCCGAGTGGAGCCTAGAAACCGGGTTTCTTTTGCAGTTGTAGGGGCGGGTTCACCCCAGATGTCTGTGCGAAGTGCAGGATG
>CAZJNL010001027.1:0-2561 GCA_964546515.1 uncultured Oscillatoria sp. | reverse complement strand
GGTTGCAGCCCATCTTGCCAAGTGCGGAACTCCCGACTCGCACCCACCCACTCGCGCAACCGCCCCCAGTGCTCAATCAGCGCCTCATGCACCATTTCCACCGTCTCTTCGCCGGTTTTCTGGTTGCGATCCGTCACCACCAGTCGCGCATCCGCCAACCGCCTCACCAAATCCCAGTTTTCCTCTTTTAAATCAGCGCCAGTCACCACGCGGCGAGTGTCTTTCGTTCCCGCACCCGGATGCACCAACTGGATAAACACCTTCTCGGCTTTTTTCCTGTCACCCTCGCTGAGCTGGGCATAAACAGATTCGGCATACTTCGCCAGCGCCTCCACCCCCCCGCCAATCTCCGCATACGCCTTGTGCGTCAGAGTTTGATTCGCCTGTCTCTCCCACAGCTGAGTCAGGGCGAACTCCAGCAGCGGCAAATGTCCCGATTGCTCCCAAACCGCATCAATCAGGCGTTTTGCCAGCTCTTCCTCCAGCCGAACTTTCATTTTTGCCGCCGGCTATTCTATCGCCTCCTGCAATTCCTCGCGACTCATCGGGCTGAGGAATTGCAGCTCGCACTGTTTCAGCGCCTCCGCAAAAGGAGAGTAAGCGATCGCAGCGGGAAAAAAGTCGGCTCGCAGGGTGAGAACGAGGGTAAATCGGGGTGCGCTATTCACCGCCCTCAGCAAACTATCCAAAAAGCGCCGCCGCACCGGCTCATCTTCAGTCAGAGTGTAGAGCTCCTCAAACTGATCTGCAAACAGCACCACACGAGTTTCCGGCGCAATCCTTTCTATAACCTTCCCCCCCTCCCCGCCGGCGGGGTTGGAAGTTGGGGAGTGGGTTTCACCGGCTACCAGCGCCTCGATAATATCCTGCAGCCCCCTGTCGCTGTGACGCAATTCAGTCTCCAATTCCAATTCAGCCAGCCGGCGGTTAACTTCCCCCGATACTTCAGGCAAAAATTGCCGGCTGTCCTCAATTTCGGGATTATAATCTCTGTAGGGGTAGGGTGCGTTCCCTCTTAGGGAACGCACCCTACGAGTTGCTGGCGCATCCTCCTGCGAGCGCCCCAACTCAGCGAGCGCCACCGCCAGCGCCGCAAACGGATCTTTTCCCGGGCGAAAAGAAACAATCCGCACCGGCATTTCACTGCTATCCCCGTAGCGCAACAGGGGAAACAGCCCCGCAAACACCACAGAAGACTTCCCCAACCCACTCGCACCGATAACCGGCACGAGAGCATTTTTCCTCACCGCCTCAAACAACTGTTGCGCGAACTTTTCCCGCCCAAAGAAAAACGGCGCATCGGTTTCCTGAAACGCCGACAGCCCGCAATAGGGGCAAGGGGGAATTCCCAGCAACTGCAACCAAGTTGCCGGTTCAATCGCTGGATTCTGGCAAATCACGGGCATCCAGCTCGCACAGGGATAATCTTTATCGCATTCGTCACGCAACTTATCCCGCGCTTCCCACATAGAAGCGTAGAGAGAATACCCCGCAGTAAACGCCGACATAAAAAACTGCAAAAACTTGGGAGACACGGCATCCGGCACTTTCTCGCGCATCACAATAACTTGCGGCAAATATAAATCCTTTCCCGCCGCCAACTGGTGCGCCAAACCCAACCCGTCGCAAGAATTGAAAATCGCCAGACGCAACCCACCCGCCATCGCCTTCTTCAGAGAATCCCGGATATCAGTTACCGAGAGCCGGTGCGTTTTCGTCAGCTGAATCTCGCAGCGCTCCCCCTCTTTATTGCTCTCACTGTGCCCAGAAAAGAAGAGAATATCCCAGCACTGTTCCGACAGAAGTTGGTTCAATTCTTCTGGTGTCGGCTGCTTTGCCCAGACAATTTTGTCCCCACCCGCATTTTTGGTTAACTCATCCAAAACCCGCTGATCTTCCCCTTGGTGAGGCAAATCCTCCGCATAACCCAAAACCCCCAGAATTCTCACCTTATTCTTTCGCGCCGGCGGGTTGGGCTTATTCTTGCAATCATATTCAGGAGCGCTCAAACCAACTTCCGCAGATGCCAGCAAATGGCACCGATTCCAGGGGAGCCGGCGCAGCTCGGAATTGTCCGTTTGCAGCAGCACCCTTATTTTACCACCAGACTGCAATTCCCGCAACAGCGCCTGACGTATTTTATCAAAATCTCCTGAGTTATCGAGCCAGTCATTCAGACTTTTTTCCAGAACCAAAGCCGCCCTCTCGCAAGCCTCAAAAGCCTTCTTCCGCTCAGCAGCATTTGTCACCTGTGCGGAGTTGCGCTCTTTTAAACCCCGCAACCAAAGTCCCTCCAAATTGCGATAGCGCTGCTGCCACTGCTGATAATTATAGCGCACATCTTCATTTTTGGGCAACTTTCCTTTAACTCTAACGGGAGCCGGTGAGTTCACCCCCCCTTCCCGAATCTCCAGAGTAGCGTCAAACCATTGCTGGAAATCATTATTTAGCTCTAAAACGACTAAATTTTCCATTTCTCACACCCTCAAAGATGTCACTTTTCCTAGGGGTAGGGTGCGTTCCCTCTTAGGGAACGCACCTCCATCGGTGCCGGTGGGATA
>CAZJNL010001026.1:0-2561 GCA_964546515.1 uncultured Oscillatoria sp. | reverse complement strand
AGAGAAGCTCTTTCTTGGCGTTCTTGGCGTCTACCCTGCGGGCGATCCGCCGCGTCCTGTGGCGGTTCAAAAAACTAACCCCGCTGACCAGTAACAATATAAGCCACACGCTGACCGATATTAGTAGCGTGGTCAGCCATACGCTCCAAGTGGCGGATCACCAGCGCCAGCAACAGAATAGGCTCAACCACCCCCTTGACATCCCGCTGGTGGGCCAAAGTTTGGTACAAGCTGTCGTAGGCGTCATCAACAGTAGAATCCTCCTCTTTCAACCTGCGCCCCGCCTCCGCATCCAAATTGGCCAGAGCCAGAAGGCTCATCCCCAGCATAGCTTGGGCGTCTTGGGACATCACCTCAACTTGAGGCATACAGGGGTGGACTGGATATGGAAACAGTTTAATCGCAATCTCTGCCAGGTCTTTAGCGTAGTCGCCGATGCGCTCGATATCGCGCACCAGCTGCATAAAAGCGCCCAACAGTCGGGAATCCTGCGCCGCCGGCGCTCGCAGAGTCATCAGCAGAACGCAGTCGGACTCGATTTGCCGGTAAAATTGATCGATCTTCTTGTCGAGCGAGGGAATAGCCTGAGCCGCTGCTAAGTCCCGCTGGAACAGCGCCTGGTGGCTGAGGCGAAAGGAATTTTCCACCAAAGCGCCCATGCGCAAAACATCTCGCTCCAAGCGCTTGATTTGGCGCTCGAAATTAGTTCGCTCACTATTTGGATTGGAAGACGCAGGATTCACCCCAGTTGGTTAGAAAAGTAACGATGGTAACATTAGCTAGCACAGGGCTGCCAGTCTCAAGAGTGCTTTTCACTACATTTCACGCCCGAGTGCTGGCGGCGGTGCCAAATCCCACCGGCGGCTGACAGCAGTGATTGGGAAGATGGCTCATTCCTGTACCGGTTAGAAGTAAACTTTTTATCATAACTTATTTTGAAGGAAAAATCTAAGGCTGTGGCAAAAATGATACATAATTTAACACATTAAAAGCGCTTGCGAGGGAAGCCTGATGCGCGAGTGCGGTGGGAGAGCGGGGGGCGCAAACCGGCTATGCGCTGTGAGAGGCAATCCGGGTTCCGGGAGCGAACAAATGGATTTGCAGCCACGCACCGCCAGTTTCGGGGTGGTTGCGGGCGGTGACGGTTCCGCCGTGGGCGAGGACGATCTGCTGGACTATGGCCAAGCCCAGACCGCTGCCGGTGCTCGGCTGTACGAATATTTCTGAATTGCCCGATGGCGGCTGTGGGGAAACGCTGCCTGCTGGCCACACGCCTCGCGCTCGCGATGGATCTCCCCGATACAGCCGGTCAAACACATAGGGGAGGTCTGCTTCTGGAAAGCCCGGACCCGAATCAATGATATCAATTTGAACCTGTTCCCGCTCCGCCGCTTCTGTGGGGGCGTTTAGCGCTCTGGAGAGGCTGGCACTGACTTGAATCGTTCCCTGGAGCGGGCTGTAGCGAATGCTGTTATCGAATAAATTGAGGAAGACTCGGTAAACACCGGACTCGTCCGCTTCTACCTGCAGCTTTTCCGGTTCCGAATAAGCCAGGGAAAGCTGTTTCTGTTTCGCCAGCGGCTCTAGCGTCTGCCAGACAGACTGAATCAAAGCTTGCAGTTCCAAGGGTTTGCGCTTAAGATTTTTGCTGGGGTCTGCTTCCATCTGGATCAGGTCAAGCCAGTCCTGCACCAGCTTAATCAGCCGGTTGGTTTCCACAAGCATGCGCTCCACCCAAGTGCTCAAGGGAGGTTGCAAACGCCCCTGCAAGGTTTCCGCCACTAAGCGAATGGAGGTTAGCGGAGTTCTCAGTTCGTGGGCTAAATCCGAAACCCAGCGGTTGCGAGCTTGAGAGAGCGCTACAAAGTCTTGCCGGTTTTCCAGAAAAACGCCCACTTGACCGGCTCTCAGTGGCCAGCTGCAGCCCCGCAGCGTTAGCGCACCCCGGCGCTGCGCCTCCCCATCCGCAATAGCTGGGTGGAACACCCACTCGCACTCACTTGGCTGCTGGCGCTGTCTGGTTTGCTCGATCAGCTGGTCGAGCTCGTAGGAGCGCACCACCTTGAGCAGCAAGCGCGACCGTTCTGGCTCCCAGTTGTGAATGCTCAACAGCTGTCGCGCCTGCTCGTTGCACCAGAGCAGCTGGTTTTCTTCATCCACCTGCAAATAGCCGGTCGGCGCGACTTGGAGAATCCGCTCCCAGGTTTGCAGTTGCGTTTCCAGCTGTAGAATCTGCTGGTTCACCCGGGCAATTCCGCGCCGCAAACGAGTCATTTGGGGGAAGGAACTCCCCACGTCATCCTCAGGCAACATTGCCAGAAGCCGCTGCAGCTGCTGGCTTCGCCACAAATGCTGCATCAGCCAAAACCCGAGCCCTAGAGCTAAACCCAGAAAAAATGCGGCTAGAGCCATCTGGTGTCCCCTCGCAAAGAAAGTTTTGAGTCTTGAGGAATGAGTTTTGCATTCACTCAGCACTGGGCACTCATCACTCACCACCTTCTTCCGCCTAACCGATAGCAAAATCCCCGTACTGTGATGATGTATTCCGGCTGGCTGGGATC
>CAZJNL010001025.1:0-2563 GCA_964546515.1 uncultured Oscillatoria sp. | reverse complement strand
ACAGTAGCAGCATGGCGTATAATAAAAAGTTTGCAGAAAACTTTGATGCTTGCTGGATGGAGTTGCCCCCTATGGCCCGCATGTACTACGACGCCGACGCTAATTTAGACCTATTAGCCAACAAAACGATTGCCATCATCGGCTATGGCTCCCAAGGTCACGCCCACGCCCTCAATCTCAAAGATAGCGGCATCAATGTCATTGTGGGGCTGTATCCGGGCAGCAAGTCAGCCGAGAAAGCCAAGGATGCCGGTCTGAAGGTTCTCCCTGTGGCAGAGGCCGCTAAGGCCGCTGACTGGATTATGATCCTGCTCCCTGATGAAGTGCAGAAAACTGTCTACAAGAATGAAATTGAGCCGAATCTAACGGCAGGCAAAGTCCTGTCCTTCGCCCACGGATTCAACATTCACTTTGGCCAAGTCGTGCCGCCGCCAGAGGTGGACGTGGTGATGGTGGCTCCCAAAGGCCCCGGCCACTTAGTCCGGCGGACTTACGAGCAAGGGCAAGGCGTGCCCTGCTTGTTTGCCGTCTATCAGGACGCCAGCGGTCAGGCCCGCGAGCGGGCGATGGCCTACGCCAAAGGCATCGGCGGCACTCGCGCCGGCATCCTGGAAACCAGCTTCCGAGAAGAAACCGAAACCGACCTGTTTGGCGAGCAAGTCGTCCTCTGCGGCGGGTTGAGCGCCCTGATCAAAGCCGGTTTTGAAACCCTCGTCGCTGCCGGCTACCAGCCGGAACTGGCTTATTTTGAATGCCTCCACGAGGTCAAACTGATTGTTGACCTGATCGTCGAAGGGGGTCTGGCTAAAATGCGGGACAGCATCTCCAACACTGCAGAGTACGGCGACTACACCCGCGGTCCGCGCATCGTCACCGACCAAACCCGCGCCGAGATGCGCAAAATCCTGCAAGAAATCCAGTCCGGCCAATTTGCCCGGGACTTCGTGCTGGAAAACCAAGCAGGCAAACCGGGCTTTACCGCCATGCGCCGCCAGGAAGCCGAACATCCCATTGAGGTGGTGGGCAAGGATTTGCGAGCCATGTTCAGCTGGCTGAAGCAAGACTAGCAGGGGGAAGGGGCGACCGGTGTTCCCCCAGATTCTCGTTCCCAGCCTCTGGGTGGGAACGAGAATAAACCCACCTCACTGAGAAGCCGGAACCCCTTTCTGCTCTTTGTCAATAGCCTCTTGGGTTCGCTTGTTTTGGTCTTTTTTGGCCCAGCCAGGAACCAAGCCGGTGCTAAATTTCACCAAGGCTGTGCGAGTGTCGAGACTCGTCTTCTTCATCTGGGGGGGAAGAGGCTGGATTTGGTCTCCAAAGGCGATAAATGCCGCCAGCACCATCACAAAACCGGCAATTAGGGTAAATTTCATATTGAGTCCTCCATTTAATTGCCTACCACGGCAAAAGACTACAGGCTATAGCCTGTAGCACGCTCAAAGCATAGCGCCTCTCCTATAATTTTTCCCACACCTAGCCCAATGGCGATCAACTGGATTGGCACGCTCGGGATTCTGACTCTGCTGTGGCTGGGGGTAACTTCCTACAGCCAGCCCCACCTGGCAGGCGTTTACTCCACACCGCCCCATAACCGCCCAGCGGTTCAAGCAAGCGCAAATTTACTGCCTTTTTTCGATGAAATTAATAACCCTGTTACTGTGGGCTTCCCAGCAGGCCAGAAAGTAGACATAACGCCACCGCCACCCCAGCTGAATGCCTTCGACCAGTCTGTGCTGCAAATCTGCGGCCCGATTGGCACCCGAGTCAGGGCAGAGACTTTCAAAAAATTGCTCTCAGACTACCCACAGGTGTTGCGCCAAGTCAAGCAGGCTGCCGGCGAGCTGCGTCCCGGGCGCACTTCTGATGCGGAATTTCTGGACGATTTAACAGCTATCTGGTTCAATCGTCGAGGCTTTGAACATATTTTTTGTGGCGATATAAAGAACTCAAACGAGATTGGCGGACTGCACTTTGCCGGCAGATATTTGCAGTTACAAAACCAAGGAATTGGGGGCCGGCTGCCGAATAACTCCAAACGAGAAGAAGTAATCCCAGGTGCGGTTTACACCCTGGGCGTGGCAATCCAGCAGGGGAATGGCACTGTCACCGCCAATATGAAAAGTTACGCCTACCCCAGTAACGCTCAAGAAATTCTCACAGACGCCACAAAAGCCTTTAAAACTCAGAGCAGTTCCCAGCGGGACTGCATCTACACCGTGCGAGACTCAGAGACGAGACAGTCGTTTCCGGCTGTTTTCGTCAGAAACGACAGCGCTATTATCACCTTTTATCCCGACGCTACGCCAAACGGGAAAAAGTGCGTAAATTAGAGGGTGTTTATAGATAAAATTGGTCGTTCATAGAAACCGGGTTTCTTTGTTTGTGAGGTATAAAATATGAATACAGCTTGAAGAGAAACCCGGTTTATTGTCCCCTGCGTGGCTATTTTAAACCCGCCCTGCAGATAAACGCAGATAAATTGTATAATTAACCTAAGTTGCTAGTTATAAGTCTAAGCATCCAGATCCCCCCTTGCCCCCCCTTAAAAAGGGGGGCGCAAGAG
>CAZJNL010001024.1:0-2563 GCA_964546515.1 uncultured Oscillatoria sp. | reverse complement strand
TTAGTTTCTGGACAGCTAGGAGCTTACTGGCATCTGGCGTTGGGTTCTGGTGAACCGGCATCGCCGTCCCTGGCCATCTGGTGGCCATTTGGGCTTAACGAATCGCACCTGTGAAGCTTTACTGTAGCCTGGAATTGGTTTCGGGCTTCGCTTGCGCAGGATAGGTGGGAGAGGATTCCGGCGGAACCGGCAAGGCTTAGTCTTTTCAGTTCCGGTTATTTGGGAGACTAGCATTGAGGTTGTAACTGGGAAAGCCGTGTTGAGTTTAACTTGGTTCGCACTTGAGAATTCCCCTCACAACTTTTAGGACTTCGGCATAAATATACCCGCAGTAGGGAGCGTTAATAACGCCCCCTACTTTTACGGCAGACTGGGAGATTTTGCGTAAGTCCTGCTGTTATTAGCGACAAACAATTTGTTACAGGACAATAGGGCTGATTTTATTTGTGCCGGATAAAGTCGTAAATCCCTACATACTGAGTGCCTGGATCGTTCCACGAGTAGTCATACTCCATACCCTGTTTGACGAGTTTGCGGAACTCTTTGGGGTAATAGTACCACAAACCAATGGCCCGATCCATAGCCGATTCTAGGGCTTGATAATCCGTCTGGTAAAACACATAGCCATTGCGCTCTTCAGGCAGTTTATTAGAATCGTAGTCTCGGTCAAACACGGTATTGATAAGACCGCCAACTCCCCGCACAATAGGCACGGTGCCGTATTTCAAGCCAATCATCTGCGTAAGCCCGCAAGGTTCGTAATTGCTGGGCATAATAATCATGTCAGCACCGGCATATATCAAGTGGGACAGCTCTTCGTTAAAGCCCAGTTCCAAATGACAGTCCGGGTTCTCATTTAAGTGGTTTTTCTCGTGCCAGAACCAGGAGTTGATACCGGGCTCCGTAGCCGAACCCAACAGAACAAATTGCGCCCCCCGATGGAGTGCGTAATAAATCCCGTGATGCAGGAGGTGAACGCCTTTTTGGTCGTCCAACCGGCCAATATAGCAAATAATCGGCTTATTCTCGTGGCGCAGCCAGAGGCGCTCCCGCAGGGCTTTTTTGTTCTGGGCTTTTCCTTTCAAATCATCCTTGCTGTAGTGATAGGAAAGGTAGGGGTCGATTTCCGGATTCCACACGTCACAGTCGATGCCGTTGAGAACCCCGCAAAATTTTTGCTGGTGTGCGTGCAAGGTGTGACCCAACCCACAGCCGATGTCTGTGAAACGAGCTTCCCAGGCGTGATGGGGGGAAACCGTGTTGACAAAATTGGAGTAAACAATCCCCCCCTTCATAAAGTTCAGGACTGTTGCGTTGCCGTTGTCGCGCAGGCGCTCTGGAGCGAAATAGTAAGACTCGCGATGCAAACCTGTTGCCGAAAGCACATTAGCACCGGCTATCCCTTGGTGTTTAAAGTTGTGAATCGTGTAGCAGACGCGCTGATTCTCCATGCCGTGATATTGATAAATCTCGAAAAGCATGACTGGAACTAAGCCCGTCTGCCAGTCATGGCAGTGGAGCACATCAGGGCGCTTGTTGGTGCGGTGCAGAAATTCCAAAGCGGCTTTGCTGAAGAACGCAAATCGCATATTATCGTCTGGGCAACCGTAGTAACAGCCCCGGTTGAATAAATTATCCTCGGAGTGGGGCTCGATAAAAAAGCACTGTCGCCCGTGCACCCAGCCACAATATACAGAACAGTTTATCGCACCGTCATACCAGGGCACCCACAAGTCACGGTAGGCATCGTGAAGCCCCCAAATATGGTCGTAGCGCATACAATCGTACTTCGGCAGAATAATCTCTACCTCATGCCCCCGAATTTCTAACTCTCTGCTGAGTCCGTAAACAACATCGCCTAAGCCTCCTGCTTTGATGACAGGAGCGCATTCAGAGGCAATTTGTACGATGTACATTTTTCCCCCTAACTTGAAAAAATTTATTTTCCTAGTCTTTCACTTTACAGGAAGTTGCTCCCCAAAGCAGCCAATAAGATGAACGTCTCATTTTTATGTCCACCTTTCCAGCCGGTTGGGGTTCCCCCAGGAGTTAATGTCTGGGGGCGCGGCGCGGCGCAGGCGTTGTGCGCCGAATTCGCTCGCTGTCATTCAACTGCCCTGTTAGAGAGACTCTGAACCAAATTATCATACTTGAGCGGGGATGTGTCAAATGGCCACAGAGGCAATTCGCTGCCCTGGCAACTGATACCGATACCCTTTGAGATTTGAGACTTTGGGGCGAGGCAGAGTTGGCGGCGAGCAAACCTTCTAATATAACTCATTTGGATCGAGCTAGAAAGCTATAAATCCTGTGAGAACAGCACGCCCTGGTGTGGGGAGTCAATATCCAAGGCCAGGGTTAGGTCTAATTAGAACTGCTAGCTAACACCCGAAGTCGGCATTTTTCAACCTAGGTAAAAACCTAAGCCGGTCACTTAATCTACTTATTTTTTTGGACTGGCGCAGCCAAGGACGCTTTCGGGAAAAAGCATAGCAGCTTTTCTCCCTCTCTCTCCCTCATTCCCCTGTTTAAATTGTTATATAACCCAAGTTGCTACCTAAGG
>CAZJNL010001023.1:0-2565 GCA_964546515.1 uncultured Oscillatoria sp. | reverse complement strand
GTGCGGGGGGTGCTGCCGGTGGGGCTGCTGCGGCCGGTGCCGGTGGGGGCGATGGAGGTCTGGGGACACCGGGCGGAGGGGGGGGTGCGGCCGTCGGGGGCGGCGGGGCTGCCGGTGGGCCGCTTGTCCCCGGCATGCGCATCGTTTGTGTCTGTCCCTGAGTAGCCCCAGTAGCTCCCATACTGCCCGGAGGAGCCGGTGGTCGCCCACCAGGTGGGGGTGGCATGGGTGGAATGCGAGGTAGACCAGGAGGGGGTGGAACGGGTGGACGATTGGATTGTGTCATAGAGCACTATTGTGATTGACCTGCAAAGCTTTAAAATGCAAAAGACTCTGATCAGTCTGGGTATTAGCCCATAGATGCCCGAGAGAGGCTGTGCGCAAGAGTCTGTGGATTCCGGGTGCTTGACCCCCAGCGATGGGTGCCGTGCCTCAAGAGTAAACTGAACGACTCCTCCTCTCAAAAGTTATTTTGACTTTTTTTTCCGGTGCAGATGTCCGCACGAGAAATTCTGCACGCACCTTATTCTTTAGCTTTCCCAAGTTTCTCCGCCCAGCACCAGTTCCGTGGACTTTCCCAGCGGGATCGCGCCCGGATGCAATCTGTCCCGACGCTGTTCCAGCAGCTGGACTTGTCCTGGCTGGCAGCATGAAATTTAGCCGAAGTCAAGCTGATTTTCTACTTTTGTAATTTTATTTAACAATAAAAAGGGCAAGTTCCGCCACCGGCAGAGCAACTCCCCTAACGCCTTGACGGGAAGCTGCTGCACATAAAAAAGAGGATAGAAGCAGACCAGCTCCTCGCCACCGTACAATTACGGATTTTTTGTGCTGTGGCTGGAGAATC
Organism: uncultured Oscillatoria sp.; assembly: GCA_964546515.1. Taxonomy (GTDB): domain Bacteria; phylum Cyanobacteriota; class Cyanobacteriia; order Cyanobacteriales; family Oscillatoriaceae; genus Oscillatoria. The sequence continues at coordinate 1,718 of CAZJNL010001023.1, read as the reverse complement.
CTGCTGATTTTTCCCTAAACTTCGCCGGGAGCGTCCCGTTTTTGCAAGTCCCGCCAAGAAGCGGGGTGCCGCCGGCAGAGCGCAGGCACCCAAAAAGTCGGTTCCCAACTAAACCCCCTCGGATGTTTATTCCTTCGTGGCAATTTTACATCAATAGGACTTACGCACGCTTGTGTCTCATTCCCCAGATCCCCCCTAGCCCCCCTTAAAAAGGGGGGAAGAATACTAGCCCCCCTTTTTCACGGGGGTTTGGGGGATCTAAGACGCTGCAGTTTTGCGTAAGTCCTAATCAACTTGAGTCAGGCGGCTGACTGATTTTATAGCAGGGATGGATTCCTTGCGCTTTGTTCATTATACTGAAATTCCTGAAAGCTGGGGGGAGTTGTGGGATGATAAGAAAGCCAATGCCGGTCTGATTGTGTTTCAATCCCTGAAAGGGATTGAGCATTCGCGCTTGACGCACCCCCTTTTTACACCCTACTATTTGACCGGCTCAAATTATCGCTATCCTTTGGTAAATTGGTATCAACTTCAATGCCGAAGTCTCCTATCTCTGTCTGTATCACTCTGGGAACCCGTCCAGAAGCTATTAAACTAGCGCCGGTAATCCAACTGTTCCAAAGTTCCCCATCTTTTGAGACGCGAGTGGTTTTAACCGGCCAGCACCGAGAAATGGTCGAGCAAGTCATGCAACTGTTCCAGCTGAGCGCCGACCGAGATTTGGCGATCATGCAGCACCGTCAAACCCTCACCGACATTACCTGCAGGAGTTTGCAGGGATTGGAAGCATTATTTCAAGAACTGCAACCGCAATTGGTGCTCGTGCAGGGAGACACCACCACCGCCTTTGCCGCTTGCTTAGCCGCCTTTTACCAGCAGATTCCAGTTGGCCATGTGGAAGCGGGACTGCGGACAGATGACCTGTTCAATCCCTACCCAGAAGAGGCGAACCGGCGTCTGATTTCCCAGCTGGCGCAGCTGCACTTTGCGCCCACTTCCCAGGCGGTGGAAAACCTGCGCCGGTCAGGGGTAACGGGAGAAATTCACCACACAGGCAACACCGTGATTGACGCCTTGCTGGCAGTTGCTAAGCGCCAGCCCGAGTCCCATATTCCCGGTTTGGATTGGAATCAGTACCGCACCCTGCTGGCAACAGTTCACCGGCGAGAAAACTGGGGCGAACCCCTGCAAGACATCGCTCGCGGATTCCTGCAAATTTTAGACAGTTTTCCAGATACAGCTTTGCTTTTACCGCTGCACCGCAATCCCACAGTGCGCGAACCGCTGACCGCACTTTTGGGCGAACACCCCAGAGTTTTCTTAACTGAACCTTTAGATTACGCACAACTCGTCGGGGCAATTCAGCGCTGCTATCTGTTGCTGACAGATTCTGGCGGATTGCAAGAAGAAGCGCCGGCACTCGGCAAACCCGTACTCGTGTTGCGAGAAACCACAGAAAGACCCGAAGCAATCGACGCCGGCACAGCCAAACTCGTCGGCACCAACCCAACCCAAATTGCTGCTGTCGCAGGCGAACTGCTGAGCGACTCAGCTGCCTATCAAACGATGGCAACCGCTATCAATCCTTTTGGAGACGGTCACGCCGCCGAGCGCATCCTGCAAATTGTGGAGAATTACTTCCAGAAATAATACCATTTGTTTTTAATACCGAAACAGTAAGATCCCCCCCTGCCCCCCCTTAAAAAGGGGGGGTAAAC
>CAZJNL010001022.1:0-2569 GCA_964546515.1 uncultured Oscillatoria sp. | reverse complement strand
AACCTTGCCTTTATGTAGTAGAGAGCATCCTCACCGATATCCTGCGGGAGCGCGGCGAACAGCCCCACCTGGTTGCCGGTCACAGCCTCGGAGAATATGTCGCCCTCTACGCCGCCGGCGCACTTGACTTTGAAACCGGCTTGCGCCTAGTCAAACGCCGCGCCGAACTGATGGACAGCGCCGCCGGCGGTCAAATGGCAGCCCTCATGGGTTTCGACCGGCAAAAACTCGAAGAACTCATCGCCCAAACCCCCAATGTTGTCCTCGCCAATGACAACAGCGACGCTCAAATTGTCATCTCCGGCACCCCAGAAGCCGTCGAAACTGTGCTGTCCAATATTAAAGCAAAACGAGCCGTAAAATTGAACGTCTCCGGCGCTTTTCACTCCCATTTAATGGCACCGGCAGCAGCAGAATTCCAGCAAATTCTCTCAGCCGTCAACTTTGCAGACGCCAGCGTGCCCGTGCTCTCCAACGTCGAGCCGGTGCCCGCAACAGAAGCAGCCATCTTAAAAGAGCGCCTGACGCGGCAAATGACCGGCTCCGTGCGCTGGCGAGAAATCATGCTGCAACTGCCAGTGCAAGGCATAGAGCGCGTCGTAGAAATTGGCCCCGGCAAAGTCCTCACCGGCCTGATTAAACGCACCTGCCCCGATCTATCATTAGAAAATGTTAGCACAGCCCCCAGCGACTAGACACCAGCCATAGGCGCGTTCCACTTTTCCCCCACAAGCCGGTGGGGGAAAAACAGGGCGAATTAATCATTTCCCCCCCCGGTATCATCCCATTTTGCTCCCTACCCGCTCGGAAAACAAAACCTATGGCAAAAAACAGCAATCCTCCAGCAATTGTTTTTATCCTCCTGTTTCTCTTGCTAGCCGCCAGTGGCTACTGGTGGTTTTTCCTGCGCAACAGCAGCCAGCAGGGAACCCTTCCCGCCTCCAATACAAGCGCATCCCCAAATCCGCTTCCAGGCGCACCCATAGTAGGCGGCTCAACCACCGCACCGGCATCGTTTCCCGCTCCCACTTCCGTGCCGGCTGGCACCAAAGTCAGGATAGACGGAGCCACCAGCATGGTGACAATTAATGTTAATCTAAAGAATGGCTTTCAAAAACAGTTTCCCGGAACCGCCGTAACCACCAGTGCCGGCGGAACCGACAAGGGAATTCAGGATCTCCAAGCGGGAAACGTCGATATTGCAGCCATATCCCGACCTCTGACGCCGCAAGAGCTTTCGTCAGGCTTAGTCGCCGTGCCGGTGGCGCAAGACGCCATCGCAGTAACAGTCGGGGTTAACAATCCTTGGAAAGGCGGATTAACCCGCGAGCAAGTTAAAGATATCTTCGAGGGGAAAATCGCAGACTGGTCGGGAGTGGGGGGGTCAGCAGGACAAATCCGGGTGATTAATCGCCCTTCAGTCAGCGGCACCCACCAGACGTTTAAGGAACTGGTGCTCGGAGGGGGCAATTTTGGCACCACTCCTAATATCACCACACTGCCAAATGACGAGACAACCGGCTTGCTGCGAGAACTCAAAACCGACGGCATTGGCTACGCCACCTACACTCAAGTGGCCAAACAGCAAACCGTGCGAGTCGTGCCGGTGAACAGCCTAACGCCGGACAGCCCCAATTATCCCTTTAAGCGGGCGCTGTACTACGTCTACAAAAACCCGGCTAGCCCAGCAGTTCAAGCCTTTTTGGGGTACACCGCATCCCCGCAAGGAAAGCAAGCCATGCTGTCTGGCGGTTGAGGGGCGACTTTAGGGGTTGGGCGGGTTCGCGTTCAGAGCGCCGGCGCAATCCTGAATCGAAAATAGGGCGTGCAAATATTGATAAGCTAATAGTTGCCCTTAGTTTCATTTATGGACTCACCTCTAGCATCTTCTGTGGCCAAAAGCCGTGAACCCGTTGAGAGCTTGATTCTCTACCACCTGTTCAAGTGGTCAGTGGTCAGCCCCATGCTGCACGCTTACTTTCGGGGGCGCATTTACGGTGCCGAAAACGTCCCGCAAGAAGGGCCACTGGTAGTGGTCAGCAATCACGCCAGTCACTTTGACCCGCCGATTTTGTCCTGCTGCATGAGACGACCGGTGGCTTTTATGGCCAAGGAAGAGTTGTTTCACATCCCGGTTTTGAAACAAGCCATTGCGCTGTACGGCGCTTACCCCGTGAGTCGGGGTTCCGCAGATCGGAGTGCGATTCGCTCAGCACTGCAGTCTCTGGAAAATGGGTGGGCCACCGGCCTCTTCTTGGAAGGCACTCGCACCCCAGACGGGCGGATTACTGACCCCAAACTGGGGGCGGCGCTGATTGCCGCTAAAGCCAAAGCACCCCTGCTGCCGGTCAGTTTGTGGGGCACCGAGGGGATTTTGCAGAAAGGCTCTGCCATACCCCACCCCGTGCCGGTGACAGTGCGCATTGGCCAGGTGATTGACGCCCCCAACTCCACCCATCGGGAAGAATTGCAGGCACTGACGCGCCGGTGTGCCGATATCATCAATGCCATGCACGAATTAGGGCGCTGAGCCGGTTTGGGATTTTGGATTTACCCATTGACAATAAAA
>CAZJNL010001021.1:0-2570 GCA_964546515.1 uncultured Oscillatoria sp. | reverse complement strand
CGTTGCGGCTCGCGAACTCGCGATCCGAAGCGTCTGTGAAAGAAAAAGTTATGTTTCCAGCGTCAGCTTTGGCCGGGTAATTGTTAAAAGAGTTTTGTGTTTTGAAGGAGACGCAAAATTGAAGATTCAAAATTGAGGAGTTATCAGGTTCGCACTCACTCACAGAAGGTGGAAGATGATAGGCTCTCAACCCCGCGCTGGATATACGCTGCCGGTGTTTGCTTGCGCCGCCGCCGTGGCGGCGCTGCGCTGGCTGAAACACGGATCTCAACCGATTTCAGCGGTGCCGGTGGATTTAATCAACCCAGCTGAAACAGTAGAAATTCCGATTCAGGAGGTGGCCAGTCTGAAGGCCGGCACGGCACTGGCCATGACCCGCAGCGATCCGGGCGATAACCTCGACCTCACCCGCAACACGCCGGTTTGGGCGCTGGTGGAATGGCTTGCGCCGCAGCAGGGGAAAGGGAAAGAAGGGGAGCGGATTGCTATCTTTGGCGGGGAGGGGATTGGGCGTCACGGTGCCGGTGGAACGCCGGCTATCTACGCTTACGCCCAGCAGCTGTTGCGAGAAAATCTGGAGCGCGAGCTCGACAGGGGTGAAAAAATCGCTGTTACCATCATTCTGCCGCACGGTCGCATGCTGGCGACTCGGACATCTAATGAAGCTTTCGGCATCGTGGAGGGGCTGTCGCTGCTGGGCACCACCGGCATTTCTGAACCGCTGAGCGCCCCCGGACAGCTGGACGTCTACTGCGAGGACGTGCGAAAAAAGGCTGGCCTGTTTGACTGTTTGGTGTTCTGCATCGGGGAAAATGGCTTAGACTTGGCCCAGAAAATGGGCGTTCATCCCGAGCAGTTGGTCAAGACTGCTAACTGGCTAGGGCCCATGCTTGTAGAAGCGGGGATGCAGCATGTAAAGTCAATTTTGCTGTTTGGCTACCACGGTAAGCTGATCAAACTGGCGGGGGGGATTTTTCACACCCACCACCACCTCGCGGACGGACGCCTGGAAATTCTCACCGCTCACTGCGCCAATCAGGGGCTGCCAATGCCGGTGTTGCAGCAAATTTTTGCCAGCGCCACAGCTGAGGACGCCCTCAACCTGCTGCGGGAACTGGATGAGGCCACGGGCAGTACCTGGGTGGGCCTGGTCTACGGCGCGATCGCCCAAAAAATTGACCTGCGCTCCCGGGATTACATTCACACCCACACCGGCACCAGCGTCACCGTTGGCTCAGTCTTGTTCGACCGCCGGCGCAAAATTATCGTCACCAGCGACGCCGTTGCGGGTTTGCTGCCCGAGGTGCGCTCACCGGCTGCCAGTCCGCTATTTTAACTCCCCATCCCAGAATCCAGGCTGCCTGCAGTTGGCAGCCTGGGCGGGAGCGCCTGAAATATCTGTGGCAAGTCAAGCATGTTTGTAAACCCGCCCCAGTAGGGGCGGGTTCACCTGAGATATCTGTGGCAAGTCAAGGATGTTTGTAAACCCGCCCCTACTATCAGAGCCGGTGAGGGCAGCTCGGTTCAAAGGCAAAATCTCACCGGCAGATTATTTGCCGCACAGCTGCCGCAGAGGTGTGTTAATGTGATATTCTCAAAACAATATTGATCAAAACCTGTGATGCCGAACGGCGTTGAGCAGCCTTTTGGCGTAGATCGCAACTAGGATACCGAGCGTGACTATACAAACAGAACAAGCGCCTCAAACTTCATCGCGCCTGGAGACGCCCTCGGTCGCGTCTTTAGATCGCCAGATAATCCTGATTCTCGACTTCGGCTCGCAGTATTCGGAGCTGATTGCCCGCCGAATTCGGGAAACTCAGGTTTATTCGGAAGTTATCTCCTATCGCACCACCGCCGAAAAGCTCAGGCAGCTTAACCCTAAGGGAATTATATTATCCGGTGGCCCCAATTCTGTCTACGACGCCGGTGCGCCCGCCTGCGATCCTGAAATCTGGCAGATGGGGGTGCCGGTGCTGGGCGTCTGCTACGGCATGCAGCTGATGGTAAAACAGCTGGGAGGTACAGTGGAGCGTGCCAAACGGGCTGAGTACGGCAAGGCGTCGCTGCTAATTGACGATCCCACGGATTTGCTCACCAATGTGGAAGATGGCAGCACGATGTGGATGAGCCACGGGGATTCTTGCACGGTGCTGCCAGAAGGGTTTGAGGTGCTGGCGCACACGGAAAACACCGACAGCGCCGCGATCGCCAACCACGAGAAAAAGCTGTACGGCGTCCAGTTCCATCCAGAGGTGGTACACTCCGCTGGCGGACTCGCCCTGATCCGCAATTTTGTTTACCACATCTGCGAGTGCCAGCCCACTTGGACAACCGCCGCGTTTGTGGAAGAAGCGATTCGCGAAATCCGGGCTAAGGTGGGCGACAAGCGGGTGCTGCTGGCTCTCTCTGGCGGCGTGGACTCTTCAACGCTGGCATTTTTGCTGCACAAGGCGATTGGCGACCGGCTGACTTGCATGTTTATCGATCAGGGCTTTATGCGCAAGGGAGAGCCCGAGCGGTTGGTGAAGCTTTTCAGCGAGCAATTTCACATCCCGGTGCAGTACATT
>CAZJNL010001020.1:0-2571 GCA_964546515.1 uncultured Oscillatoria sp. | reverse complement strand
CCTCGCAAGCCCTCTCCCAATTTGGTGTGTGGGTTATTTTCTTTATTTTTCCCCCCTCTCCCTTCACGGGCGTTGGGCGCGGGGGGTGAGGGGGAAAATCCTAAATTCCAGCCCCATCAAGAAAGTCTTCAATCACCCCATTAGAATAACACTTTTCGCTCTCCGTTTTTTCGCTATCCACCGGCATGGGGGGCACATTGAATTGACCTTGCAACTCCACAACCTGTTTCTCAAGCTCCTTGACCCGTTCAAATAAAGCGCGAATCACCTCAGCTTCCACATCCCGCAGGTTGTTATGCTCCAGAGCATCAGCCCTCAACCCATTCAGACGAGTGATGCGCCCCGGAACCCCAACCACCGTACTGTTGCTCGGCACATCCCGCAGCACAACCGACCCCGCACCGATGCGAACGTTATCGCTAATCTTAATATTGCCCAGTACCTTCGCCCCCGCTCCCACAACGACATTATTCCCTAGTGTCGGATGGCGCTTGCCCTTTTCCTTTCCCGTCCCCCCCAGGGTCGCTCCCTGATAAATTAGCACATAGTCGCCGACAACTGCAGTCTCGCCGATCACCACTCCCATCCCGTGGTCGATAAACACCCCTTTGCCAATTTTAGCACCCGGGTGAATCTCAATACCCGTGAATAACCGACTTAAGAAAGACAGGAAACGAGGCAGAAAAGGAATGCCTAAACCGTGCAGCCAGTGCGCTACCCGATGGCACCACAGAGCGTGCAATCCAGGGTAGCACAACAGCACCTCCAGCCAGTTGCGGGCAGCAGGATCGCGCTGATAAATCGTTTGCCAATCAGCGATTAAAACACCGATAGAGTTAGCTTTGACTGGGCGAAAATTCTCTCCTCGTGAGGAGGCGTCAGGATACTTGGCTGTCTGGCTGTTTTGGGCTACTTCAGTCGTGGGTTGAGCGTTCTCGATCAGCACTTTCCGATTACCTCCAGTAAATCAGTCCACTTATCTTGCTTACTAATGCTCCCTTGTAACTTTCCCTGCCTTGAGGAAAAGGGGGATGATATTATGTCCGTTCGTTACCGATTTTCTAGAGCTGTAGGGGCGGGCGATCCCGAAATATGTGTGACACAGAGAAGGATTCTAATAAACCCGCCCCTACCCTAAAACAGCGCTCCGCTCGTACTTGATATATAGCAAATCTAAATCATTCGTGAAAGGCTGGTGTAGAGACGCGACATGTCGCGTCTCTACAGAAGCTGACAGTCGTTTTCCCAAATTAAATAGAATGGCTGTAATATCAGAGCCTGTGAATTGACGTAAAAAAAAAAGACCCGAGGCAGCACGACACGGAACAGCGCGGACACGGATTAATTAACCTGTTTGTATCCGTGTTTTTCGGGCATCCGTGTTGAGCGCTCCCCCTCTCCCCTTGTGGTCGAGGGGGTTGAGGGGTGACGGGACATTTCTGCGGTCACTTTGTTCGGGCATCCGTGTTGTGCGCTCCCCCTCTCCCTTTGTGGTCGAGGGGGTTGGGGGGGTGAGGGGACATTTCTGCTGTCCCCTTGTGCGGACAATTCCAGCTAACGGAAGCGAATAGTCCGCAGGACTTCTACTAGGGTGTCGATTTCCTGACAAGTGTTGTAAAAAGCCAGCGAAGGCCGAACCGTACCCGTAAGATTATACCGCTGCATCGTCGGTTGAGCGCAGTGATGACCTGCACGCACCGCAATCCCTTCTCGGGCGAGGCGCTGCCCAACTTGTTCCACAGGGATGTCATCCAAAATAAACGACAGCACGCTTACTTTGTGAGGTGCCGTACCAATTAGACGCAACCCCGGAATCTGCGCGAGGCGTTCTATTGCATACTCGGTGAGTTTGTGCTCGTACCGTTCGATATTGCTCATCCCCAGGCGGGTGATATAGTCGATCGCCGCACCCAGTCCAACCGCATCCGCAATATTAGGCGTTCCCGCTTCAAATTTTGCCGGGGGGTCGCTGTAAATCGTTCTCTCGAACGTGACATGGCGAATCATGCTGCCGCCACCCTGCCAAGGAGGCATATCCTCCAGGATTTGCCGTTTCCCGTACAGGACACCAATTCCCGTTGGCGCAAAGAGTTTGTGACCGGAAAAGGTGTAAAAATCGCAACCGATCTCTTGAACATTAACCGGCATGTGAGAAACAGCCTGAGCGCCGTCAACCAGGACAACTGCGCCGTGCCGGTGGGCTATTTGCGTCATTTCCCGCACTGGAACAATTGTTCCGAGAGCGTTAGAAACCTGCGTGATCCCAACGATGCGAGTGCGCGGTCCGAGAAGTCCGGCGTATTCCTCTAGCAGAATTTCCCCGCGCTCGCTAACAGGAATAACCTTTAAAATTGCCCCCGTCTCTTGCGCCAACATCTGCCAGGGAACGATATTGGCGTGGTGTTCCAGCGTCGAGAGAACAATTTCATCTCCGGGCTGGATATACTTGCGACCCCAGGTTTGCGCCACCAGATTAATCGCTTCTGTGGTTCCCCGTGCGAAGATAATTTCCGACGCCGAACCCGCACCGATAAACCGCTGTACCTTTTCCCGCGCTCCCTCATAAGCATC
>CAZJNL010001019.1:0-2573 GCA_964546515.1 uncultured Oscillatoria sp. | reverse complement strand
AGAGGTGCGTTCAGGCGGAACGCACCCTACAGCTCAACGCTTGGGTTAGGGCTAAAGCCCTACTACAAACATTTTCAAGGCAGAGCCTGGGAACGAGGGGAATAGACGTCACGCAATCGCCCCAGAATCAACCCGGCGAATCGCCACAACAGCCGGCTTCGGCGGGTCATTCGCCCCCTTACCGGGCCAATTGGAACCCACCGGCACCTTGCGGCTTTGCACGAACTCCTTCCCCTCCGCACTCAGCATCGCAAACTCCCGCATTTCCGCCGCCATATCCTTGCGAATTCCCATCGCCTCCCCCGGATGCTGCACCGACAGGAATAGCGTCTTCTGGTCGCTAGTAAAAAACGGCCCCGTCGTCTCGCACTCCATTGGCCCACAACCGAAAAAATAAGCATTACCAGCATCTTCCCCCGATGTGGGAATATACCAGATAGAATTGTTTCCAAACACACCCATCAGCTTCGACTTGTCAACCGGCTTTCCCTCAGCATCAACCCGACTCTGAACCGTCTTATTCTGACTGCCGGTGCCCATATCCGTGACCATCCAAATATTACCGCTGCGGTCAATCAGCAAATTGTCCGGGTTGGAAAAACCGCCACCCCCAACAGCTGGTTCTCCCCCCGTCGCCAGTATCTTCCAGCGGAAACTCAAAGCTGCAGGATCATTCCCCACTTCCTGCAAGCGCACAATCCAGCCATACGGGTAAGGCGTCTCCCCATGTGGCCCTTTAAAAATCCGCTTGTCGGGTCCCCCTTCCTTCCCAGAAAGACCAGCAGTAAAACTAATATATAAAGAACCGTCAGGCGCAATTTCGGTGTCTTCCGGACGCGCAGTGCAAGTAGCGCCTGCAGCATTACCCGCGTAGTGAGCGTCTATCAGAATCGCGCCTTGTTTCTCCTCAGCAGTGCCGGTGTACAAATCCCCCAGCGTCTTGAACTTCTGCTTAAATTGCTTTATTTGCTCGTCTTTCTCAGCTTTGAGATAGGACAGGCGAGACGCCTGTCCTGCGTTATTTGGCAAGGGAATCATTTGCCCTACAATATTGCTAGGGCTGTGGGGATTCACCGGCGTGTCCGCTTTCAGCGGAATCCAGGTGCCGGTGCCATCTGCATTGAATTTTGCAGCATATAACATCCCATTTGTCAACAGTTTGGAATTGGCTTTATCTTGCGGGTCGCGCACCGATTCCCGGCTGACGAACTTGTAGACGTGTCCGCCCATGCGATCGCACCCCGAATAAAACGCCAGGGGTTTGCCGGCAACTACGCGCACCCCCACAGCTTCGTGCCGGTAGCGCCCCAACCAAGTGTGTTTCGTGCCATAATCATTAGGGTTAGCAGGGTCAAGTTCCACAATCCAGCCATACTTGTTGCCGGCGAGTCCGAACACATTCCCTTGTCCATCAATGCTGGCACTGTTGAAAGTTAATTCCCCCGGATCTGCAGCAGTACCGTCAGCATACACCGGCTCCGCCACCTGCGCCTGGAAATTTTCCTCCCCACTGATCACCGTACCCCAAGGAGTAGTCCCACCGGCACAATTAGCAAAAGTCCCAATAATGCGATCGCCCAACCCGTCGATATATCCCTGTCCCTGCGTTTTCTGAAAAATGGCCACAGCCGGGCCGGTAGCTTTCAGATACTTGCCATCTTCCAGTCCAGAAATGCCCGTAATCCGCCGGTCAGCCTGAGAATTTGTCCGCTCCCAAGTGCCATCCGCCTTGCGGCGCAGGGAAATCACCCCCAGCCCCTGATCTGTCAAAGCTTCTTTGCAAATCTCCCGAATTTTAGCCTTAATCGGGTCTTTCTGCGGCAAAGCGAAAGCATTCAGCCCATTTTTGCCGCCGGCCTTTTTCACCGCAGCGTCCACCTCCTCAAAAGGCAGCGACTTGCCAATCACCTGCTGGTAAGTTTGCCGCCAGGGGATATCGCTGATATACTCAAAATTGACCGTCAAATAGCCCTCATCCGGGCCTGTTTCCACAAACGACAGATAGTCGTTATTATAGCCAAAGCGAGAATTCCCAACCTTATCCCCCCAGGCGGCAATCACCTGATAAGCAAAACCTTCTGGAAGTATCAAATCGTCCGCCACTTCATAGGTTTTGTAGACTTCCAGCTGCTGTGCTGGTGAAACCCCATCCGTTGTCACCGGCATCGGACCCTTAACAGGACGAAAGCTCAATTTCCGGGCGTTTGACGAAGGCGCTTTTGTCGGCGCGTTTGGCCCACAGGACTGCAGGGAACTCAAAGCCACCGCACCGGCAGTACCGCCCAGGAACCGCAAGAAATCTCTGCGCTTGAAAGTCATGTTGATTTTGTCTGCGTGGATTTTCGATTTTAGATTAGGGGATTGCCCGGAAAAGATAAGCCTCTCAGGACTCATCTTATCTTACTATTTATTCTGATTTATTTGCCACTCTTTCCTTGCGATAAATCGCGTCTCTACAAGAGAAGCTCTTTCTTGGCGTCCTTGGCGTCTACCCTGCGGGCGATCCGCCGCGTCCTGTGGCGGTTCAAAAAATCTAAACCAGATTTCTCTCCCTCTTTCCCCCTGATAAGACG
>CAZJNL010001018.1:0-2583 GCA_964546515.1 uncultured Oscillatoria sp. | reverse complement strand
GGTAGCACAGGCGTGAGGGCGAAGCATGAGCCGGTCCGAGCAGGCTGCGTGACTCAGCTATGTAATCCTTTCACTGATTGCACAAATAGTCGCGCTCATGCTCTCTCCCCCAGGATACTTTGTAGGGGCGTAAGCGTTGCGGCTGCGCGACTCAGCTAGCATTGGCGCGAGGCTCTTTACGACTGCGCCCGATATAACGCGCTTCGCCAATGCAACGCCGTTCTTTACTTGCCAACGAAAAGGTCTAACCCTTCACGGATTCGCCAACAGCATCTTGGAAATTCACGCTCGACAGACTTTCGCCCGCCTAAGAAAGCGCGGCGTGCGCCAACGCGGGCTGATCTCCTTTCTCCTTCACCGATGAACCGGCACTCTGTACGAATAAACCGGCAGTCTTTCCCAAAGAGCCGGCAGTCTTTCCGAATCAGCCGGCACTTGGTACGACGGAGCAGGCAATCTGTACGACTGAGCCGGCACTTGGTACGAACTCGCCGGCACTTGGTACGAGCGAACCGGCACTTGGTACGAACGAACCGGCACTTGGTACGAGCGAGCCGGCACTTGGTACGACTGAGCCGGCAATCTGTACGAACTCGCCGGCACTTGGTACGAACTCGCCGGCACTTGGTACGAACGAACCGGCACTTGGTACGACTGAACCGGCAGTCTTTCCGAATCCACCGGCACTCTTTGCGAATCCACCGGCACCTTGTACGAATGAACCGGCACTCTTTCCCGACAAGCAGGCACTCGCTCCCTGTTAGCATATAATTGCTACTTTGTCAATCCCCAGGAAGTAGATTTTTGTCAGACACACCGGCACCCTTCCCGGCACCCTTCCCGGCACCCTGAGCTGTGCGAGAATAAATGCCAGCGTTTTGGAGTTTGTGAGCAATGGTTTGGAAGGGCAGGAGTTGTACGGGAATCGATATATTATCGAACAGCAGCTGGGCGAGGGGGGTTTTGGCATAACCTATCTAGCCCGGAATCGAAAGGGACAGCCGGTTGTCATCAAAACGCTGAAAGATGAACTGTTGCGTCACCGTGACGCATGCCTTGTATCGGGACAAATTTCGGGATGAAGCGCTGCTGCTATCTTTGTGCCGGCACCCTCATATCATGCAGATTGAAAATGCCTTCTCTCAGGGGCAGTTGCCTTGCATCGCAATAGAATATGTAGAAGGGGAAGACTTGTGGAAGCGCGTGGGAAATCGGGGCGTTATGTCGGAAACGGAAGCTGTGCGCTACATTCGGCAGATTGGCGAAGCGCTGCAAGTTGTTCACAAGAAGGGTTTGCTGCACCGGGATATCAAGCCAGCAAACATTATGGTGCGTGCCGGTAAATCGGAAGCGGTGCTGATTGATTTTGGTTTGGCGCGGGTGTATATTCCCGATTTAACTCAGGAGCACACGGTAGCTTTCACTCACGGTTTTGCCCCGCCCGAACAGTATAGGTCGGAAGCCAGACGGGGAGAGTTCACGGATGTCTACGCGCGGTTCGGCGACGCTGTACTATCTGGTGACTAAAACGATGCCAACTCCTGCGCCGGGCGCGAGCTTTGAATTCTCCTTTAAAGCCGCCGGCGCAGATTAACCCCAGCATCAGCGATGAAGTGCATGAGGCAATTATCAAGGGGATGGCGATGGATGCAACATCTCGCCCGCAGTCTGTGCGAGATTGGTTGAGGTTACTCCCTGGTGGGGGTGCCGGTGGGAGCGCTCTGCCGGTACAGCTGGTTTCAGCAGTGGGGGTAGATTCCCGGCGAAAAGCGGGATTTGCTGGCGGCGGGGAAGTGGGAAGAGGCGGATTACGAGACTTTGGTGGTGATGCAAAAGGCTGTCGGTAGGGACAAAACAACCTGGATGCGAAAGAAAGACATGGATAATTTTCCCTGCCCAGACCTGCGCACGATTGACCAACTTTGGGTAAAATACAGCAATGGGCGCTTCGGCTTTAGTGTGCAGAAGCGCATCTATCAGAGTCTGGGGGGAACCCGGAAATATGACGAAAAGGTATGCTCCGCTTTTGCGGATCGCGTGGGATGGAAAGTGAAAGGTGGAGAGTGGCTAGAATATTATGAACTTACCTTTAATGTCAAGGCCCCACTGGGCAACCTCCCCAGGCGTGGGAAGATGGCGGTGGGTGTGGTTTTATGGGGGGGGTTCGGAGTTTGGGAGTCTCTTCTCGCGGGGAGACTTGTAGATTGTAACCCGTAAAGGTTTCCAGGGATTAAAAAGATTTGTAACAAGGAGAGGAATCCACAGATAATCGGCGTTTCAGAGAGCCGATACCAGGCAGCGGCACGCAGCGCGATAAGCCACGTTTCTACGGGCTGAGAAACAGGCTGGCTACTTTGGGTTCAGAACAATTGGCGATTGGAAATCGCGGCTGGTGGCGGGGATTCCTGGGGATTGGAAAGCGCAACGGGTAGCGGGGATTCCTGGGGATTTCCAATCGCCAGGAAACTGGCAAAAAGAGGAAAACCGAGGAAACCCGCGCCGATTTTGAGAGTCTCGATCTTCTCTTTAGCCGTTGTCATGGGGGCTTCGTTTGTTGAGCCGCGATTTCCAATCGCCAGGAAA
>CAZJNL010001017.1:0-2584 GCA_964546515.1 uncultured Oscillatoria sp. | reverse complement strand
GAATTGACCTTAAAAAAGACCCTCACCCCCATCGCCTCTCCCCCTCTTGTAGAGACGCGATTTATCGCGTCTGGTGGGGGAGTGAGGCGTCCCCCTCTCCCCCTCTTGTAGAGACGCGATTTATCGCGTCTGGTTGGGGGTGTTGTAATATTTGTGCGGTTAATCAGGCTGACATGATATAACACCCCATGCAGCCAACTATACCCCACAAGTGGACTCGTCGCACAGGCGTCGCACATCAAAAGGATGAAACTGTACGCGCTTTTCTCTTGCCCGGTTGCCCCTTATGACGGGGCAGTCTCCGTGTGGTCCCCGCCCTACTGATATTATCATCCCGCAATTGTGCAACGCCCTTGCGCACCTGTAGGGATTGTTAATAAGGCACCCAAAGAGCGATTGTGCGGGAAGTTCCTACAGCCACTCAATTTCCCGCGCCAACTCTGGGAGCTGCGCTTGACGCTGACCGGCGGCTCGCGCCGAAGCGCAAAACAAACCAATTGGGGTATTGAGCAAATCTACCAAACCGGCTTTACCTAAAATCGCCTTGACACCAGCCACCGGCAACTCTTTGAGCAACCACCGGCTCAGCCGGTTAGCGTATTCCCCTGCGGTGAGTTCCCGCATCAAATCAACCCCGTGCAGTTCGTGCAGGTAGCGGTTCGACTCGCCATACCGCCGCCACTGACTTTTCAGCTGGCGCAGAGTTGAGCGGTGCCGGTGCTGAACCACAGCTGCCGGTGCGAACTCGATCTGCCAGTCAGTTTGTCGCAGAATTCGCCAGCAGATATCAGCGTCGCCGCCGGTTGTCAGGTAAGGGCGAAATAAGCCAACTTCTTGCAAAGCGAGCCTGCGAATTGCCAGATTTGCTGTTTGACCGTAGGGGCAAAATGGGTGCGCTAGCGTGTGTTTTTGGGATAGCGTATCTTGCCGGTCAGCGAATTCTTCCAGCAGAGTTTTACCGGGCAAAGCGACAATTTCACCGGCAACTGCGCCCACAGAGGGATTGACAAATGGCTGCATTAGTGATTCCAGCCAGTTGGGCGCGGGGCGACAGTCGGCGTCGGTGAAGGCGAGAAACTCGCCGGTGGCGGCGCGGATGCCGGTGTTGCGGGCGGCGTAGGAGGATTGTACCCGATTTTCGGTGAGATGGCAAATTGGCAGCCTAACCGGCTGCGACTGTTCTATATTGGGAGATGGGAGCGATGTCTGAGCTTCCCGGGCAGCAGCTTGGAGCAGGATGCTGGTGCGATCGTTGCTGTTGTTATCAACTATCAAATATTCAACCAGATGCTCCGGATAAGTTTGGGAGCGCAGACAGTTGAGCAAATCTGGCAAATCCGCTTCACCATTGTAAACCGGCACGATCGCCGAAACTCTAGGGAAAAACGTTTGGTTAGTGGGGCTTTCTCCTCGTTCAGCTGTCATATCTACATAAAAATCGTAAGAGGTGCTTGTAAGTCCATGAACGACGGTGAGATGAATATTATAACTTTGCAGTTCCCTGAAGAACTGGAAAGTAATTTCCTCGATGACTATTTTAATAATTTCTTAACCCAGGTGCGTTATGGGTGTATTTTGGGCCTTTTTCTCTGGGCTGTTTATGGAATTTTAGACAGCCGGCTATTTCCCGATTTTAGATTCCAGCTGTGGCTGATTAGGTACGCCATTGTTTTGCCTTTTATTTGGGCCGTCTATTTTTTCAGTTTCCACCCCCATTTTAAGCGGTTTCTACAGGCAGCCATCAGTTTGCCACTCCTCGCAGCGGGGCTGGGAATCGTCGCCATGACAGTAATTCTTCCACCTCCCATAAGTTATGACTACTATTCTGGCTTAATCCTGACACTGATGTTATGTTATGCGTTTCCCCCTCTGAGATTTTGGCACTCGTCACTCACCGCTTGGGCGCTCGTAGTTGTTTATGACATCGCCGCTCTCTGGATCAGCCACACGCCGCTGTCGGTTCTGGCGGGAAACAACTTTTTATTGATTTCGTCAAGCCTGATTGGCATGTTTGCCGCCTACAACATTGAATTATACATCCGCCGGGATTTTTTACAAAGTTACCGTTTAAAAGCTGAGCGAGAAAAGAGCGAGCAATTGCAGCAGCAGGTAACCCAACTCACCATCGAAATTGACCAAAGGAAGCGGGAGCGCCAAGTGGCCGAAATTACCGAGACAGATTACTTCCAGCAGTTGCAGGAGAAGTCAAGATTAATCAGGAGTCGAGTCAAACAGCCGTAGGGTGCGTTCCCTCAAGGGAGCATTCTACTTCTCAGGAGGACTGGGGGAACGCACCCTACTCTTGAATTAGCGAATCGCCAGAGCGAGGAGAGCGAGCAGCGCATTAATCGCGTAAAAAACCCCAACAACTTTAACTTCAGGCCAGCCAGAAAGTTCTAAATGGTGGTGAATCGGTGCCATTTTGAACAGGCGCTTGCCGACACCATCTGGCCCTTTGGTAGCTTTGTAGTAGCTGACTTGGGCAATCACCGAAAGGGATTCTAAGAAAAACATTCCACTGATGAGAAACAGCGGCCAGAGGGTGTTGGTGAGGATGGCCACAGATGCGAAAGCTCCTCCGAGG